>NZ_JBNLYC010000343.1:0-2340 GCF_050172015.1 Bacillus sp. GMa5/1
AAAATATGCAAAAAAACAAAATGAACAAGTTTACTTCATTGTAGATGCAAATTTGAGAAGGTATTGGATAAAAAAGTTACAAAATAAAGAAATTAATACAGATATTTTACCTGATATTGTTCCAGAGGTGTTAAAGGTTCCAAATTTAAATATTATTAGAATAAATACAGGTTTTGATGTACCAAGTTACGGTGTAATAGAATGTGATGATGCTCTAGATAGCATTGGCTTATATGCAGATCAAAAAGGGATGTATTATAGCACTGGTGAATATTCACTTAATTGTAGTGGGATTTTTCAGCGATATATACTTGAAATTCTACCATTAGGTGTAAAACCTGTAGAAAGGGATTATATCGCTAAAATGATACATTACATGTGCTGTAATTCTAGTATGCTTTCGAAAAAGAATGTACACATGACATATTCCATGCATATGGAAAAGGTAATAAAGAGTTATATTACTGACATAGATGCAAGAGAGTTTAAAGAATTTGATGATGAATTGGATGTAGATGTAGTAAAAGTAGAAAAGAAAGATTCAATTATTCTACTTTAAATACTAGTAAACAAATCCTGCTCGTTATATCGATCAGGATTTGTCATTTTTTCATGTAAATAAGGATATCCTTTGTCAAGTATCTTTTCGTTTACATATTTACTTTATGTGCAGACAGGATTAATATGTTTTTTAGAAATACAAAAACTATTTCATATGGAAAAACGATTTTTATTAATTGAAAAAATTTGAAAGGAATGGGGAATTGTGAAGAAATTAGATGTGCTCTTAATGCTACTGAGCGGCCTCTTTCCAATTGCAGGACTTACAAAGCAAATCCCTCTAGAACAATCTATATATATTGGAGGGCTTTTATTTTTTACTAGTTTCGGTAGTTATTTTGCTAAAAAGATGTATTCACGTATATGCAGTTGGATAGCGTATGCGCCATTTATAACATTACTGTTAGTTATTTGGCATCAAGATATTTCAACAAGCTCAATCATAGCAAATGCGAAAATTGCTGCATGTGTCGCGTTAATTCCATGTTTATTCCGTTTTCGTACATATGGACTTACTTTGGGCTTATTCTCATTATGGGCCGCTTTACTATGGGATATAAAAGAAGTACAGTCGTTAGTCATACTTGAACGCATAACGAGTTTAATGACAAGCCATTATGTATATATATTACTATTAATTGGAGGACTTGTAATAGGAGGATTACTTGCGATGTTCATTCACCGCAAAGAGAAAGATAATAATAAAGAAAATATAAATCTACTTGGACCAAAAAAGAAACGCAAAAGATTATCATTTAAGATTCGTCTTCCAAGATTACCGAAATTAAAGATGAAACTATTTAAGTTTGGTGGGAAAGAATCTAAAAGTAAAATGCCAGAAAAAATCCATGAATATAAGTACGAAGAACCAGTTGCAACATATGAAATGACAGAGAAAATAGATCCATACAAAGAAAATGCAGTTCAAGGTCAAACAAGGATGGAACGCCGAAGAAATAGGTATAATGCATAATGAAGTTTAATAACCCCGTAATGACTTATCTTAATATTGATAAATCATTACGGTTTTTTTATGTAATGAAATGAAGGTTGCTATTGCGGAGGGGAATAGCATATTTTATAGATAGGAACTAAAATAAGGGGAGGATAAAATGCTTATCATTACATATATATCTGCTTGCATATTATTTTTAGTTAGCTTTTTACATGTATATTGGGCTTTCGGAGGTAATTGGGGGACAAATAGTGTTATTCCAACTAAATCAGGGGAAAAGGCGTTTACACCTCGCGCCGGAATGACATTGTTCATTGCATTATTATTAAGTATGGCAGCAATAATTTTGTTGCAACAAGCAAATATTGTTCATTTTGCAGTTCCTAATGTTATTATTCAAGTCGGTTCCTGGATTTGTATGATTGTCTTTTCTATTAGAGTGATTGGTGAGTTTAACTATTTTGGTATCTTTAAACGACAAAAAGATACGCACTTTGCAAGAATGGATACCGGTTTATATATTCCACTTTGTGCATTTTTATCTTTATCTTTCTTATTAGCAATAATTTTGTGAGTGAATAATAGTAGTTTCTTTTCTCAACATATATGTAAACGTGAGAAATCTAAGAGTAAATAAAAAGGATGTAAGCGCCTTCTTGTCGAAATGTAAATTATTATGAAAGGCGGTGACACTATGAAGTATGTAAAAGTTAGTATGAATGGTGGAAGTGAACATAAATTCTCAATGACTTTAGATCGGTTTAAAGAACTTATTACTACAGAGAATGGGATATTAGAAAATAAATTAGTATGTATTGAAAATG
>NZ_JBNLYC010000344.1:0-2323 GCF_050172015.1 Bacillus sp. GMa5/1
TCTGCACACTTGAATTAACTTTTTAGAAGTACTAACCTATCGGTGAACAGAAGAAAATTCTGTAAAAAGAAAGGAGAATACTTTATGATGACCAAATTACAAAAGGAGTTTTTTAAACGCTTAGAAATTCCTGCAAAAGAAATAACATTTGATGATTTAGATGAAATTCTCTTGAAAATGGGAATGATTCTCCCCTATGAAAATCTTGATATTATGGCTGGTACTATTAAAAATATCTCAAAAGATAACTTAATAGAAAAGTTACTTATTCAAAAACGAGGTGGACTTTGTTATGAATTAAACTCCCTATTGTATTATTTTTTAATTGATTGTGGGTTTCAAGTATACAAAGTAGCCGGTACTGTTTATGACCTTTACGATAATAAATGGAAACCCGATGATGGTCATGTCATTATCATATTAAGTCATGAGGATAAAGATTATGTTGTGGATGCAGGTTTTGCATCTCATCTCCCTTTACATCCAGTCCCTTTTAACGGAGAAGTCATCTCCTCTCAAACAGGAGAATATCGAATTCGTAAGCGAAATACTCGAAAAGGTACGCATATTTTAGAAATGAGAAAAGGAGCTAACGGGGAATCTACAAGTTTCTTACAGTCTGAACCTTCAAACGAATGGAAAATAGGCTATGCTTTCACTGTAGATCCAATAGATGAGAAAAAAGTGAATAAGATTCAAAAAGTGATTGTAGAGCATAAAGAATCTCCTTTTAATAAAGGAGCTATCACTTGTAAATTAACTACTTATGGTCACATATCATTAACAAATAAAAATTATACAGAAACCTTTAAAGGCACCAAAAATAAACGACCAATAGAATCTAAAGATTATGCTCGCATTCTTCGTGACTCTTTTGGAATAACGCAAGAGAAATATGTAGGAAAAACACTAGAAAGAGGCTAGTTGACTACAAGTATTTCATAATAAAGCAGATTCTATATTTAGAATCTGCTTTATTTTATATTTTGTTATAAATTAATTTAATTTTGTTGTTACCCTTTAATTTTCAATTATATACTCATCATCATATTTATCGTATTGTAGCCCTTTCCCTATCTTTGACTCCGTAACTTGATCTTTTAAAAACGGTGCAGCATCCATTTTACTAGTTGCAATTTCAATTCCATATTTTTTCGTTAAATGAGCTAACTCTATTAAAAACCACTCTCTTCGCAATGTAACTGGAATATCCAATGTTTTTCTTTTCATATATAATAGCACCTCTTTTATTTTCATAGCTTAAAAATATCACTGGATGCACTTATTAAAACTACCTTTCACCGCTAACATCCAATGAAACATTATAGTATATGCATGTCCATTTCAAACGTGCTATCACAAATATGATATTTAAGTTTACATAATTATATTATGTAATAGTAGAAAAGGAAGGCATGTCCCTTCCCCTTCTACTATAGAGATTTAAATTAAGAACATCTTGGTACACCTAAAGCTAAAAATAAACCTGCTACTCCCGCAGTAATCGGTACTTTTAACGTAATAACATCATCTACCTTCGTTACTAAAAAGTAAGCATTACCTTCTTGTAATATACAAGTTACCAACAATTGAAATTCCATTCAAATCTCCTCCTTTCAATCGATATACTATAATTTATGAAATCTCTTTCAAAAAGTAATAGGAAATATATCCATTTTTCCTTATATATAAAATAAATGTTTATAAGTCTATTAAAAATATTAATTTTCTAAATTTATACAAACCGTGTAATATCCAATAAACTCCTATATAATCAATAAGAAGAATCTTACAAATGGAGGTATGAAAATGTCGATTTTAAGTAATATTGGTGCAGCTTTATTTTTTATTGCTTTTATTCTTTTAATCTTATGTATCATTTCATTCTTTAAGAAAAATGGAAAAGCAAAACAATATGGACGTCCTACCGTTATTCTTTTTATGATTTCTATTATATTAATAACGGCCGGTACAACAAAATCGGAACACCCCGTCGTCGAGTTTTTTTCTACTTTAAGTTTCATTCTATTTATATTCTTCCTTGTTCTAGCAATCTTATCTGTTATTAAGAAAACAGGTGTAGCGAAAAAACAATTTATTATTACAGCTGTATTATTTGTCATTTTTGTTGCGTTATTAGGTATTTCAGCTCCTTCTTCTGAAAAAACGACAGCAACTAGTACAAAAGTTGCCTCTAATAATGAAGAGCCAAAAGATAGCGAACAGAAAAAAGAGCTAGAAAAGAAAGAGGCAGACGAAAAAACTCAAAAGCAAGAAGATGAGAAGCGTCTAGCCGAAGAACAAGCTCGTAAGCAAGAGGATG
>NZ_JBNLYC010000345.1:0-2288 GCF_050172015.1 Bacillus sp. GMa5/1
CTTCTTTTCAAAGCTAAATATTTTGAAGTGCTGCTCATTTTTTAAAAGATTTTTGAGTACGTAGCTATATAAGTTTTATTCAATTTGTTTCGTGATTTTTGACAGGTAATTTAAGATTTTCTATTTTATTTCTTAAAGATAGAATTCATTGGTATGTTAAAATAGTACAGTTGTTTTTGATGTACTTTAATATAAGAAGATTTAAGTTAGAAAAGGAGATAATATGAAAAAGATAAGTATAATTACTATAGTAGTCTTAGTCCTGCTAGTAATCGTGTATATGTTAGTTGGGAATTATTTTTATAACTACGCGTTGAATGCGAAACAAGAAAAGGAATTTTTGCAAGATAATCCTCATTTAGTAGAAACGGTAAATGCGTCGGGAGATGTATTGGCTGCAAATGAAGAAAAGAATGCAAACTTCGTATCGAAGTATAAACCTAACACATTAACTATACGTTCTTTCGATAAATTAAATTTAAAAGGTTATGAATATATGAATGAACCATCTAGTCATAAATGGGCAATTGTAGTTCATGGATATAGTGGTAGAGCATCGGAAATGACGAAATATATTCGTAACTTTTATGAACAAGGCTATAATGTCATAGCACCAGACCTTCGTGGACACGGAAATAGTGAAGGGGATTATGTTGGTATGGGTTGGCATGATCGTAAAGATGTTTTAATTTGGATTCAACAAATCTTAAAGAAAGACCCTAATGCTGAAATAGCTCTATTTGGTGTTTCAATGGGCGGGGCAACTGTAATGATGACTTCAGGAGAAGATTTACCTTCTAATGTTAAAGTTATTATTGAAGATTGTGGATATTCAACTGTTATTGATGAATTTACTTATCAACTAAAAGATTTATTCCACTTACCGAAGTTTCCTGTTATGAATGCGGCAAATACGGTTACTAAATTAAGAGCTGGGTATGATTTAGAAGAGGCCTCAGCTGTAAAACAAGTAGCGAAAAGTAAAACACCTATGCTGTTCATTCATGGGGATGCTGATACATTCGTTCCTTTTGAAATGTTAGATGAAGTATATAATGCTGCAAAAGTAGAAAAAGAGAAATTAATTGTTCCAGGTGCTGGACATGGGGAAGCGGAGAAAGTAGATTCGAATAAATATTGGAATACTGTATGGAAGTTCGTAGGGAAGTATATTCCGGCATAATTAAAGTTGTTGCATTTATATAGACGATAATCGGAGGGATAATAGTTAATCCTTTTGATTATCGTTTTTTTGTTAATTAGGTATTCTGCTATAAGTGTATTTTTGTATGTACTATATGAAGGAGGTAGAGCAAAAACTTTTGAATTCCTTAATCTCAGTGCTACAATGATTGAAAACTAAAAGTTAATGAGGTGTTTCTATGAAAATTGAAGTTTGGTCAGATTTTGTATGCCCATTTTGCTATATTGGGAAACGCAGATTAGAGATGGCTTTAGAGCAATTTCCGCATAAGAAGGATGTTGAAGTTGAGTTTAAAAGTTTTGAATTAGACCAAAATGCTCCAATCTATTCTGGGACAAGTATTAATGAAGTACTTGCATCAAAGTATGGAATTAGTATTGAAGAAGCTAAGCGTAATAACGTACAGCTAGGAAATCATGCAGCTAGTATGGGTTTAAGTTTTAATTTTGATGAGATGAAGCCGACGAACACGTTTGATGCGCATCGTCTTGCGAAGTTTGCAAAGGATCAAGGAAAAGAAAAAGAGATTACGGAAAATCTACTTTTCGCATACTTCACTGAATCGAGAAATTTAAGTGATGTGGATACACTTGCTACTATCGCTGAAGTTTCAGGTTTAGATAAGCAAGAGGCTTTAAATGTTATTAATGATAAAAATGCGTATGCAAATGATGTTAGAATTGATGAAGCGATTGCTCAGCAATATCAAATTTCGGGAGTACCTTATTTTATTATTAATCAAAAGTATGCTATTTCAGGTGCACAACCACTTGAAACTTTTGTTGGTGCACTTCAGCAAGTGTGGGAAGAAGAGAATCCTGCACCTAAGTTACAAGAACTTTCTTCAGAGGGTGGAAGCGATCTTTCTTGTACTGATGGAAGTTGTTCGGCGCCGTCGAAAGAGCAATAGTTTTTATAATAGAGTAGTACCCCATAGATAGTCCTGTGGGGTGCTTGTATATAACTATAGAAGAAATACATAAGTGAAATCTATAAAATATAAAGTTTTTTAAAAAACGTATTGACGATTATACTTTAGAGGTGTAATATAGAACAAGTCGCCGATGACAATAACGTCGTAAGT
>NZ_JBNLYC010000346.1:0-2242 GCF_050172015.1 Bacillus sp. GMa5/1
AGATTCGTATTTTACTTACTTAATTAACTAATCCAAATGCATACGACATTAACTTATTTGTCTCTGTAAAACGTTTTGTTTTACTTGATGTCCCCATGACCACTGTAATAATTCGATTATCACCTTGCTTTGCAGTCCCAGTAAAACAGTATCCTGCGCTATCTGTAAATCCAGTCTTTAGTCCGTCCATTCCTTCTATATATAAACTTTTATTATTTTTGTTTAACATGTCGTTTGTGCTTATAACATTAATATTATTAAATGCTAGCTGACTTTGACGTAAGTGAGTCACTTCTAATATTTCCGGATAATCTTTTATAAGATGATACGCCAATTGTGCTACATCACCAGCCGTCATTTTTGTTTCACTTCCATCCGGCTCTTGTAATCCAGAAGCATTTGCAAATTTAGCATGTTCCGACATTTTTAACTGTTTCGCTTTTGCATCCATAAGCTGAACGAAATCTTTCTCCGATTTTGCCATATGTTCTGCTAAAGCCACAGCCGAATTATTAGCTGACTCAATCATTAATGCATGATATAAATCTTTAACAGTTAATGTGTCATTAACTTGTACTGGGATTCTCGCTCCTTCTGTTTGTGCCGCCTTCGCACTCATTTTTACTGGATCTTCCCAGCGAACTTTCCCGTTATGTATACTCTCTAGTAAGAGATACGCTGTCATCATCTTAGACATACTAGCCGGTGCAAAAGCTTCATTTTCATTATATTGATAAATAATATCTCCATCACTCGCATCGATAATCATAGCTGCTTTTGCGTTAATTTCTGGTGGGATGTACTTTGGCGGGACTACTTTTTCAGTAAATCCTGCTTTAGGTAGTTCTGCCACTTGCAAAGGTTGTCCCTCTACATTCGCTATGCTCTTTTGATTTCCTTGGAATAAGAACCAACATATCCCTAAAATAATAACTAATAGGACTGTCATCCTTCCCCATTTTAACCGATTCATTTCAAAACTCCTTTAGCAAACCTTTTATACACTCACATTTAACCTTAACAACAATTCCTTTATACAGTCAAGGTAAAAGGTATATTTATTCATAGTACAGCAATGATTTTTTTAATTTATTTATATTAAACTTACAATATTGAAACGTAAGAATATTCAATAATAAAATCTCGTAAATAAAGCGAAACTTTAATCAGCCCCCCAATCGGGCTACCCGTCAAATAGCGAGATAAACTATTTAATAGAAGGGATTCATACAAATGCTACTTCCAAAATCATTAAAATACGGAGACACAATTGGGATCTACTCCCCTTCTTCACCAGTAACCTACACTTCTCCAAAAAGATTTGAACGAGCAAAATCTTACTTACAGCAGAAAGGGTTTCATATATTAGAAGGTTCATTAACAGGTCGATATGATTTTTATCGTTCTGGTAGTATACAAGAGCGTGCTGAGGAGCTAAATGTCTTAATAAGAAATCCTAATATTTCTTGTATTATGTCAACAATTGGTGGGATGAATTCAAATTCAATATTACCTTATATTGATTATGATGCTTTTCTAAAGAACCCTAAAATAATGATTGGGTATTCAGATGCAACTGCTTTATTACTAGGAATTTACGCCAAAACAGGAATCCCTACATTTTATGGACCAGCTCTCGTCCCTTCCTTTGGCGAATTTGAACCTTTTGTTGATTGCACATACAAATATTTTGCTGAAACTTTACTACATGATCATTCTCTTCCTTATCATATAAAACAACCATTATTTTGGTCAGATGAATTTATTAATTGGGAAGAAAAGACGAAGGAGAAAGAACTTCGACCAAACGATTGGATTTCAGTAATTGATGGAAAAGCTACTGGGCGTATTATTGGCGGGAATTTAAACACGATACAAGGAATTTTGGGTAGCCCCTATATGCCACATATTCAAGAAGGCGACATTCTCTTCATTGAGGACAGTTCAAAAGATGCAGCTACTATTGAAAGAAGCTTTTCATTACTTAAAATTAACGGTGTATTCGATAAAATTTCAGGTATCATTCTTGGAAAACATGAGCAATTTGATGATTGTGGTACAAATCGAAAGCCTTTTGAAATACTATTAGAAGTACTTCAAAATCAAAGAATTCCTTTTCTAGCTGACTTCGATTGTTGTCATACACATCCCATGATTACCATGCCTATCGGTATTCAAGTAAAGTTGGATGCAACAAATAAAACGATACATATTGTAGAACCTTGGAAAAAATGAATGCATA
>NZ_JBNLYC010000347.1:0-2249 GCF_050172015.1 Bacillus sp. GMa5/1
ATCATTGTGAATAAATTCACAATGATATGCCTTAGTTCTTCAAAATTACTTCAAAAGGAGGTTATAGATAATGAAAAGAATTATAACACTGAGCACTTGTAAACTGCAAGATACTATAAAACATGGTGGATGTGGTGCATGTCAGACATCTTGTCAATCCGCTTGTAAAACTTCATGTGGAGTTGCAAATCAAAAGTGTGAAAATACAATAAATAGATAAGAAACAAGTAGTATTGTACGCAGTTATATTTTATATGGGCGGCAATCTTTATGAAAAAGGAGTTTGATTATCCAGTATGATTCATCAATATAAATTAAATGGATACAATATCGTATTAGATACTTATAGCGGGTCGGTACATGTTGTTGACGATCTTGCTTATGAAATAATTATGCTATATGAGAATACTCCTATGGAAGAAATCCTGTCAATGATGCAGGAAAAGTATAAATATGATTTCCACGTTTCCGAGAAGGAAATTCGAGAAACAATTGCAGATATTGAAGAACTAAAAAGAGATGGGAAGCTTTTTACCGATGATGATTATAAGGACCTTTCAATTGATTTGATAAATCGTCCCACTTATGTGAAGGCTCTTTGCCTTAATGTCGCGCATACATGTAATCTGTCGTGTGAATACTGCTTTGCTAGCCAAGGAAAATACAATGGAAATAGGGCCATCATGAGTTATGAAGTTGGAAAAAGAGCCATCGATTTTCTATTAGAAAACTCAGGTAATCATCGAAATCTCGATGTTGATTTTTTTGGTGGGGAGCCACTCATGGCGTGGAAGACTGTCAAACAGATTGTCGCCTATGCAAGAAATAAAGAAAAAGAGTATAAAAAAACTTTTCGTTTTACATTTACTACAAATGGTATGCTGCTTAATGATGAAATTACTGACTTCTTGAATCAGGAAATGCACAATGTTGTATTAAGCCTTGATGGAAGAAAAAAAGTTCATGATTATCTACGTAAAACTGTCAATGGGAAGGGTAGCTACAATCATATTGTTCCAAAGTTTCAGGAATTTGTTGAGAAGCGTGGAGATAAAGAATATTATGTACGTGGAACCTATACCCATAATAATGTCGATTTTACCAATGATATTTATCACATGGCTGATCTAGGTTTTAATAAGATATCAATGGAACCAGTTATCTGTAATCCAAGAGAACCATATGCGCTCGGTGAAGAAGATCTTTTGGAAATTTACAATCAATATGAAATTCTCTCGAAGGAAATGCTAAACCGTGAGGAAAAAGGAAGCGGTTTTACTTTCTATCATTACATGCTTGACCTTTCAGAAGGTCCATGCGTTCAAAAAAGAATTTCTGGTTGTGGTTCTGGGACTGAATACCTTGCTATTACCCCATGGGGGGAGATATTTCCTTGTCATCAGTTTGTTGGGGAAGAAGAATATAGTATGGGGAATATCTGGGATGGCATTACAAAAACAGAGATACAGTCTCAATTTAAGGAGAGTAATTGCTATTCAAAACCGGAATGTCAGGAATGTTGGGCACAGCTTTACTGTAGCGGCGGTTGCCCAGCTAATACAATACATGCAACGGGTTCCCTTAAGGGAACACATGAGTTCAGCTGTAAAATCTTCCGCAAGAGGATAGAATGTTCTATGATGGTTAAAGTAGCTCAATCCATTAGAGCTATGAAGAAGGAAGAACAAGCCATAGTTCAGTAAATACAAAAGTGCACAAGCGTTGTTATAGCATAAATTTATAAAGATAGTTACAAACAAAAATTCTTTAGTCCAATTTAGAATAAATGAGTTTAAAAGAAGATAGCCATTTGTAATGGCTATCTTCTTTTGTAAAAAATATATAATTTATTCAATTATTTTTTCGATAACAGGCATAACAGCGATTGGTGGAATAGAGTGAGTCCATCCTACAGAAAATATATTTAGTTTTTCACCTACGCTATAGTTATCTTTGCTAGTAATAGGAACACGTAAAATTTTATTCTGAGAAGCTAATTCCCACCAATTATTTTGATAAGAAAGTGCCTCCTCTTTTGTATTAGTGTCAGCTACAACCAAATAATTATCATCTGCTGAAATAACATATCCAGTGAAAGGTATCTGTATTCTTACTTGTTCTTCCTTAATAGGAGTAGGATTACTTATAGAATCTGCCGAAGTAGGAGTTAATCCGAAAGCTAATCCACATCCTAGCGTCAGAGTGGTAACCACTGTTACTAATTTTTGTTTTTTTGAAAACATAATATA
>NZ_JBNLYC010000348.1:0-2177 GCF_050172015.1 Bacillus sp. GMa5/1
ATCTTTATATCATGTACAATACTATAAATTTTTAAGAGCACATGACGAAGACATACTAAAACCAGATGTTGATTCTGTAATTAAGAGGGAATCCCCTTCAATTTCTTTGAGAAAAGTATTAAGTACTTCTAAAGGGATTTTTACAGAAGTTTATGTAGCAGGAAATGCTCCAATACATGGTTATGTTACAAGTGTGATGAACGACTATATTGTTTTTTATAGTCCGGTTTATAAAACGGTATATATATCTTTAAAGCATTTAAAATGGTTAATTCCGTATAAAGAAAACCAAGTACCGTATGCCCTCAATAAAAATGAACTCCCCGTAAATCCGTTAAATATTACATTAGCTAGAACATTTGAAGAACAGCTTATTAAAATGACTGGGAAAATTATGGTGTTTGATTTAGGTGAGGAGTCCAATAAAATTGGAAAAATGGCGAAAATTGATGAAGGTCATATTGAAATATCAAAAGCACGTGATGCAAAAATGTATGTGAATATTCAACATGTAAAATCCGTCCATTGTCCGTAGATTAGTTGGAAGGGCTGACTTTTTCTTTTATATGCAGAAGAAAAGGTCGAGCCTATTTGTTTTAGTTTAATTTGAAGATGAGGGGAAAAATGAATTGAATATAAACATAGTATAGTGTGATTTTTTAAAAGGTAACTTTGCACTAACTTATAAAAATTGTGTACGAGCTATCTTTTTATGTATTCAATTTATTTTTTGAGGAGGAGTTGCTCAACTAATTTATTAAAGGGGTTTTGTTCGTGGAGCAGTTTCCGAATTCGTTATCAATTACATTGCTTGGTAGTGCTGGTGGAGCAGCAAAAGCAGTTTTAGCAATTTTAAATCAAGCGATAGCAAATGAAAAAGATCCAATTTATGAAGTATTAAAGAATGCCAAATTTCATTTAGTGGATATAAAACAAAAAGATAGGACTTATTATGATGAGTTGTTTTCGAATTTGAAAGGTCAATTATATTTATATGAGATAAACCTTCAAAATGTAGTGGAATTTAAACAACATTTAAAAGAAAAAAGTACGAGTGTTGTGATTGATGTTTCAGGGGCAGATACAGTTAGAGTATTAAGCTGCTGTAATGAATTAGGAATTTGTTATATTAATTCAGCCTTGGAAAATGAAGCAGTAGATCAGGACGACAGCTTAATCGGCTTTCAGCTTACGGAAAGATATACAAGGTTTGAGAAGGAGAAAGAGAAATTTACAAATACAAAAGCGATTATAGGTTCAGGTATGAATCCAGGTGTTGTTCAATGGATGGTTGTTGAGCTTATGAAGGAACGACCAAATGAAAGGCCAAGAGCATGTTATATTGTAGAACATGACACGTCGTTTTTGCATGATACAGCACTTATAAAGCCACATACACTTTATGCTTCATGGGCAGTAGAGCGATTTTTAGATGAAGCAATCTGGAGTTATCCGATGTATATGAGTCATCATCGGCCTCTTTACTTTTATGAAGATGTATATGCTTCAGAGTATAAAGTGAAGTTAGGAGAAAAAGAATTCTATGGTTGTTTAATGCCACATGAGGAAGTATTAATTTTAGGGAAAAACTTCAATATGGAAGTTGGTTTTCTTTACCGAATTAATGAGTATACAACAAATATAATTAGACAGAACTTAGATCAAGTAGAAGATTTATGGAACTGGAATCGTAAAGTGTTTAATCCAGCGGAAGAAGAGGTTGCTGGAGAGGACTTGGTCGGTGTGTTACTCGTTTATGAAAATAGTGAGACATATATGTATAATGTAATGAATAGTAGCCAAGTTTTTCGTAAATATAAAACGAATGCAACGTATTTTCAGGTAGGGTGCGGAATTTATGCGGGCTTGTCTAGTTTACTTTTAGATCAATTTGAACAAGGTGCTTATTACGTCGAGGAGTTGTTATTAAATACAGAAAGTAAGTACGGTGAGTATTTAAATTTATATATGAAGGATTTTGTAATAGGGCATAATAATTTTACTGATGGATTGTTACATGATAGGGTAAGGTGGATATAAGTTGTTACTAAAAGGAAGGAGAGATCTCCTTCCTTTTAGTATTATAAGGTTAAATATTGCCCTGAAAGCAATTTCATACTTATACTTTAAGCAGATAACAATGAAAGTTTTTTGTATCGATCAAGGGGAGTTTTTAT
>NZ_JBNLYC010000349.1:0-2221 GCF_050172015.1 Bacillus sp. GMa5/1
TATGGCGTGATATTAGTGGTAGTAAGCCTGGTATGTTGAAAATATGGACAGGTACGACTTGGGAACTTGTTGTTGCAGATACAGGACCATTACAACAAAGCATTAAAGATGTTAAGGAAGATATTGAAACAACTAAAACAGAATTAAACAAGAAAGTTCAAGAAGCACAAAATCAAGCGACAGGACAATTCAATGAAGTAAAGGAAACCTTACAAAGTGTTAGTCGCACAATTTCTGATGTACAAAACGAACAAGGTAATATTAATAAAAAAGTAACTCAAATAGAACAAAACGCAGATGGATTTAAAACTTCTATTGAATCGTTAACTAAGAAAGATAACGATATCAGCAATAAATTAAATACAGTCGAACAAACCGTAGAAGGCACAAAGAAGACTATTTCTGATGTGCAGCAAACAACAAGTGAGCTTAAGAAAACAACAACTGAAATTAAAGAAGAAGCTGGACGTACCAAAGAACGAATGGAACAAATTAATAGTAAAGTTGAGAATATTGATATTGGAGTTAACAACCTTGTTATCAATTCATCTTGTGATAACGAAAAACCTCGAATGTTTGACCAGCCAGGCGAAAGTCAAGTTGGTGGTGTTGATGATATTCGATACTATGAAAAACATCTTGCTATTAAATGTAACAGACATACAGATGCATTTTACCAAATTGGAGGTTATGAGAAATCATTACACGGTTTAGAACCTGGTAAAGAAGTAACCATCTCTGCTGATATCAATTGTGAGTCAGTCGATTATCACTTTGAAATGTTCTACGCAACAAATACAGAGGGTAATAACTGGAGAGCATTTGTTGGCGAACTTTACAAAGAATTGAAGATTTGGAAGAGAAGAAGTTTCACATTCAAAATCCCTAATGACACCACTTCTATTATGTTTCGTATTTATTTCGGACGCGTAGTAACATCAAATGGCACGTGGCTTAACTTCAAAAACGTACAGATAGAAAGAGGTAATATTGCGACGGGATACAAACGAGCTTATCAAGATCAAGTAACAACCGATGAATTCACCAAGAAAACAACCGAGATTGAAAAAAGTGTGGACGGTGTAAAAACCACTGTATCAACTGTTCAAAAAGACCAAGGTACAATGCAAACTACCTTGAATCAAGTTAAACAAACAACGGATTCTAATTCACAAACCATTACAACCCTATCTCAAACGCAAGGCAAACAAGGAGAAATTATACAACAAAACACGAGTGATATCACACAGTTGAATAATCAAATCAAATCCAAAGTAACAGATACTCAAATGCAAGAATATATAGGTGGATTAGGAAGTACGAACTTACTGTTTAATGCTGCATTTGAAGACCGAGTAATAAACGCTACTACAGGAGTTGTAACAAGCAGAAAACCAAGTATTTCTAAATGGAGTGTTGGTCCAAACGGCAGTAACTTTACAGCTGTGCCAGAAACAGCGAGAAACCATGACGGTATGAATTCCGTTAAATTAGAATCGTCCGGGCAGACAGTAGACAGAAATGCAGCTTTCTATCAATCATTACCTGTATCTCCTAACACCGGTGATTATGTGTTATCTGCATGGTTCTACACAGATGCAGTTGCTACCATAGATAATACAGCATTTGTAATGATTGAATTTTACAATGGTTCTACTTGGGTTACGAATAAAGTTATACAACTTGTACCGTTACTGACTAATGGATCATGGAAATTTATTAGTGTAACTATGCCAGCTCCCGTATCCGGTGTTACTACGATACGTTTCGTAGTGGTTATTAGAAAAAACGGTAGACTTTGGGTTTCTCAACCGCAATTACAACAAGGTATTACACCTTCTAGTTTCATGGAGAATCCGAAAGACTATGCCAACTATGATCAGCTTGTTGGTGAGATTGCCAAGAAAGTAGCGACTGCTGATTTTGATAGTAAATTTTCTAAAATGGAAACTACAATCAATCAGCAATCTAACCGCATTGACCTAAAAGCAGAGAAAACGGATGTATACACAAAAACAGAAGCAAACGGACAATTCGGAAGTAAGGCAATGGTAGAAAAGCACGAAAGTTCTATTACATTAATGTCTAATGAAATTAATTCAACAGTTAAAAAAGGTGATATTATCTCATCTATCAATCAGACTGCTGAACAAATTACCATAGATGTTTCAAAGCTTAATATCAATGCTGATACAGTTGTAAAATGGCTAACAGCAAAAGG
>NZ_JBNLYC010000350.1:0-2219 GCF_050172015.1 Bacillus sp. GMa5/1
AACAACAATCAAATAGGTGAAAATAAGGAACAAACTATTTTTGATCATAAAGGAAATACGATTATGACAGAAGATAGAGAAATACACATTATTTCAAAATTCGAAGAACCTCTTATTGTCGTATTAGCAAATGTACTAAGTGATGAAGAGTGTGATGAATTAATTGAAATGTCTAAAAATAAAATGAAACGTTCTAAAGTTGGTTCAGCACGTGATGTAAATGATATTCGAACAAGTAGCGGTGCATTTTTGGAAGACAATGAACTTACTTCAAAGATTGAAAAACGAATTTCATCTATCATGAATGTTCCTGCGTCGCATGGTGAAGGATTGCACATTTTAAATTATGAAGTGGATCAACAATATAAAGCACACTATGATTATTTTGCGGAACATAGTAGATCAGCTGCTAACAATCGTATTAGTACGCTTGTAATGTATTTAAATGATGTAGAAGAAGGCGGAGAAACGTACTTCCCAAAATTAAATCTTTCTGTACACCCTAGAAAGGGAATGGCAGTATACTTTGAGTATTTTTATCAAGATCAATCATTAAACGAGCTTACGTTACACGGAGGGGCACCTGTAACGAAAGGCGAGAAATGGATTGCAACGCAGTGGGTGAGAAGAGGCACTTATAAGTAAAAGCGAGTGTTACGTTTTGTTCTTCATAGTATAAGAACAAAACGTTTTTTTATTAAACAAAGTAGCATCTTTCGTTATAATAACAATTAATAAATGACGATTGAGAGGACAAGAAATGAAATCTATATACATAACCGGCTACATGGGAGCAGGTAAAACAACAATTGGAAAAGCGTTAAGTAAAGAACTTCAAATGGATGTTGTAGATACTGATCAAAAAATCGAAGAGAAGCAAGAGAAGGCAATTCGAAAAATTTTTGCCGAAGAAGGCGAAATGGCTTTTCGGGAATATGAAAGCGAAATGTTACGTGCGCTACCAGTCCATAATGTTATTATTACAACTGGTGGGGGAATTATTGAACGAGCGGAAAATCGCAAGTGGATGAAAGAGAACGGAACTGTCGTGTATTTATATTGTGATCCGCATGTAATTGCAGAAAGGCTTCGTGAAGATACGACACGTCCACTATTTCAAAAGAAAGATATAGATGCATTCGTAAAGAAATTTGAATCACGCCGAGCTTATTATGAAGAGGCTCATATTCATATCGATACGACAAATAAGTCTGTAAAGCAAATTATGAATGAATTAAAGGAAAAGATTAATGTATAAAAAAGTGGACATACTAATCAAGTAGAGGTGATGATAATATGTCTACTAATGATTATGTTCGCTTTGTGACGCAGCAGTTTGTGTCGTATATGGATGCTCCAAAAGAAGATCGAAAACAAAAGAAAGAACAACGCCGTGCTGAAAAAGAGCCATTTATGAATAAGTGGTTTGGTGTTATGCCGCTGAGTGCTGCTTTGTTTTACCGAAATGTAAAAAGTAAAAGAAAAAAATCAAGTTAAATTTTAGTCATATGTTTAACAAACCAAAAATCCCCTAGTGTCGTATTACACTAGGGGATTTTTATTTACTGCACGGATTCTTGTTCTTCCGTAACGGCATGTATTTTATTATTTACCCAAACAAATCCAATTCCGATACAAATGGAAATGCCCCATCCAACAGCGGTCATAATCGCTCTCATTTCACCATAGCCATCTACACCGAAAACAGAGATGAAATAAATTTTTAAGAAGCTTTTTAATATGAATTGTAGACCGAAAAATAGCGTTAAATATTGTAGTGCTGGATAAATACGACTATCACGATAAAGCTCACGACTTTTATCACGGTCATGGCCTTGCAGTGCGGCAATATCCGCAGCGAAATATAACATAAGTGGTTTCTTTATAAAAATTGTACATATGACGATAATACCGAGTACGATGTGATAATATGCATCATTCCACAACATTCGTTCAGCTGACCCAGATAATAAATCTACCGTTGTATTAGAAATGAGTGTAATTAAAATAAAGAACCCTGTCACGTTAAACTGTTTTTCTTTTTTAAAGGTATACAGTGTATAAATAATCCCCGGAACAGAGGAAAGTAACATCGCGTAATAAGGATCGATATAAGGTTTTGCAAATTTCCAAATGAGGAATGGGATTACGAGATAAAAGACAAGATCTAATATAGCTTTTTTATTTTGATTCATACAAAGCCTCCTTAAGTCATACAT
>NZ_JBNLYC010000351.1:0-2204 GCF_050172015.1 Bacillus sp. GMa5/1
GTTTTTAAATCATCTAAATTACAAAATAAATGCATAGGAGGTCTTATTCTTTAAAAAGGAAGACCCCCTATATATTAGTTATTTTTATTCTCAATTTTAAACATTTCCTCTATACAAGCACTTTTTATCTTTTCTTATTTATATTTGGAAAAGAAGCCACACAATTTGGCACGTCTATTCAACGAACTCCATTTCGGTCGTCATTATAATTTGGATTTATATGCAGATTGATTGGTGATGTCCTCAAATACTTGACTTCCAATAATATAGTATCCATGAAGCGCGGCCTCTTTTGAAGCGTCTACCATACGGAAAGAAACAATTTCACCTTGCATTTTTTCAATTTGTTTTTTGTGGAGATCTACTACTCCTCCTGTCCAAATAATAGTATCATACTGGTCTAACTTAAATTGTTCTTGTAATACACGCATGATGTCTTGGAAATGTGTATCCAACTCTTTTTGAATTAAAATATCCACCTGACTTGTCTCATAATTTTCTTCTTTATCTCCATATCCTTTTTCTAATATTTTTGGCATGTCATTAATATGCAATTGAT
This sequence comes from Bacillus sp. GMa5/1, assembly GCF_050172015.1. Lineage (NCBI taxonomy): Bacteria > Bacillati > Bacillota > Bacilli > Caryophanales > Bacillaceae > Bacillus > Bacillus sp. GMa5/1. The sequence goes on from NZ_JBNLYC010000351.1 coordinate 560, forward strand.
TACTTTCACCCGCATGATTCTGCAGGATATTCTTAATATTTTTCAAAGGCTTGCTACATCCTAGTTCCGTCTCATAATGATTTAAAATGACATTTTGTTTCATATCTGTCATTTCTAATGTACGAAATCCACCATCAATAATTAAGATGCGATCTTGTTCCTGAATGATTCCCTCTTTTAAGAAATAGGCATGTAAAGCGATCGGTTGCTGAAGAATCAAAGCATTTTCAACCGTAATATTAATAAATTTCCCATCAATTTGTACGGAAGTTTCTTTTTTTAGTGCACGTTGTAATTGCTCATGCTGACTACCAAAACAAGTGACTGGAAGCCCGGTAACAACTAAAGGTAACACGACATTTTCTTTATAATCCTTTGCAATGCAACCAAATATTTGTTGTTTAAACTGTTCGCTTTCATAATAATTTTCTATTTCTTCGTCAAATGGAGGAAGAAATGAAGCGTCAGATTGATGTGCTTCATTTCCCATGTAGTATGCAAAGTCTAAGTCTATAAAACTTACTTTTGTTAAATCTTCACTTTCAGCATGATTAGGTACAGGAGCTAGTGTGGCAGCTTCACTCTTAATCGTCACCTCAGAATCTACATCCTGTCGATATGCCCGCTTAGTAAAACCAATTCCTACATCAATTGCATACAGAGATTTCATACTTTTTTCCTCACTTTCTCTTTTTAGAATTAAATCTAAGCACTCTCTTCTTTCCCTTCTTTCACATATTTCTTTTCATTTTCCGTTTTTTCTCCGTCTAGATTCTTACTATTTTGTTTTATTTCATTATCCTTTTCATCTTTTTTCTTTTTGTTATTTTCGTTTTCTGTTAAATCTTTAATAGTAGAAATGACAACCGGTGTGGCTGTAAGCAGTTGTGGTAATGTTTGTTTTGCAACATTAGCTGCAGTTACAGAGAATTGTTTACTTGTCTCGGTTACCTTCTCTAATGTTTCCTTTATGTTTCCTTCTTGTAGTTTGTCTTTTACGCTTTTTCCTTTTGTTTGTATAGCTTTCCGATTTTCTTTTTTTAACAGAGATACCATGACTCCGGTCGTAATCCCAATCACAGCATATTTAAATATTGTATGTTTCATTTTTCTCACCCTTCTCTACTTTTATTTTCTTCCATGCTACAACCTAAAATAATTAACTTATCTATTTATCAGATATTGCAATCTATTAGAGAGAATGATAGTTTTGCGGCTGCCTATCACTCGCCGTTAATGTTTCATCTGTTACTAGAAGTAAAATTCTCCCTTGATCTAGTTTTTCTTCATATAAGTTAGCTTCCTCCTTCGACAACCCCATTTCCTTCATTTGATTTCGGAGCTCGTCCCCTTTTTTGGAGAAAAAGTTGATAATACTTGTGCCCAACCCTTGTTCTTTTACTCCAATCGTATTTGTGTTTGTATCATCCGCAATCTTTTTTGTTATATGTTTTTCATGTGTTAAGACGTAAATGTCATCTTGGTGAATCCCTTTCAATTCTAGCTCTTTTACTTTCATAACTACTTCCTGTTCATTTTGATATTCATAAACCACCGGTTTTCTTTCATTCTTATGCATCGTATTTTTCCTCCCTTAGATTTTTTATTTTCTTATTTAGTTGTTATGTAATATGTAATACACCTA
>NZ_JBNLYC010000352.1:0-2185 GCF_050172015.1 Bacillus sp. GMa5/1
TTATACGAAAGATTTATTCGGTGATTTTATAAATATAGAAAAAGGAATGAATCAAATTGAAGTTTTTCCTTCTGACATCGGACAAGTGGAAGTGACATACAGGGAGAGATATCTATGAGTAATAATGATTTACACATTTTTGATTTCAAAACAGAACAAATTATTGCAGTAATAAAAGAACAAGACTATTGGGATGATTTACGGAAATGGGAACTAAAAAACAATGTAGATCAATTTGAATTTACGGTTTCAGATGGTACACATAAAGCGGCGAGATTAATGCAACAAAATATAGTGTTAAAGCGTGTTCGTGATGGGTCGTTTGTTTCGTATGTGATAAACGAAAGCGAACAAGATTCTGTAGATCGTTCTAAAAAAATCTATGCGCTCAGTGAACATACAAAACTCAGAAAGGAAAAAGTTATTAAACCACAAACCATTGAATCTTATACAGTAAATCAATGGATGGACTTTGCCTTAGAAGGTACAAAGTGGCAACGTGGTGTAACAGAATATGCAAGTTTTCGTACCATTCATATCAAAGAATTTACAAACCCATTAGACTTACTTAAAACAATAGCAAGTACCTTTGATTTAGAAATTCGATTCCGCACAGAAGTAAAAGGTTCGTTTATCGTTGGTAGATATGTAGATATGGTACGTAAAGTAGGCAGGGACAATGGAAAAGAAATTGTCTTAGGAAAGGATTTACAAAGTATACGCCGTATTGAAAATTCACAAGATGCAATTTCCGCACTAGTTGGGGTTGGACCTTTTAACGAAGAAACAGGTGAGTATCTAACTTTTGAAAAAATAAACGGCGGGAAGTTATACGTGGCTGATGCAGATGCCTTACAACGTTGGACAGAAGATGGTTCACACAAATATGACATCTATAGCCCGCAAACAGAAGATCAAAACATGTCACCTGAAAGATTAAAGCAATTGACGGAAGCAGAACTAAAGAAACGTATTAATAGCACTGTAAAGTATGAAGTAACTCCAATTGCATTAGAAAAGATATTTGGTTTATCTCATGAAAAAGTAAATAAGGGCGATATTGTCCATATCAAAGATACAAAATTTACGCCACCTTTGTTTTTAGAAGCGCGTCTTATCGCAGCGGATGAATGCGATACAAATGCAGCCGATGATAAATATTATTTTGGTGACTTTAAAGAAGTGGAAGATACGAGAAGTCTGTTGGATCGTATGTATGCCCAAGTTATGGGTAGTCTAGCTGGAAAAGCGAACAAAGGCTTGTTAGATAAGTTGGAAGAACTTGTGAAAGAGACAAATGAACAAGTTGATGTTGTGAAAAAGGAATCAGAAGCAGCAAAAAAGTTAGCAGAAAAAGTACAAGAAAACCTTAAAAATTATCAAACAAAAATTATTGAAAGCGTAAAACCACCGACAACCGGTTTAGAAGATGGAAAAACCTTTTGGTTAGATATTTCAAACGGTAAGCCTGGAATCCTCAAATTATGGAAGAATGGCAATTGGGAGTCGGTTGTTCCCGACGTAGAAACAATAAAAAAAGACACGATTGAACAGGTGAGTAAGGATATTAAACTCACAAAAGAAGAATTAAATAAGAAAGTGGAACAAGCGCAAGAAGAAACCACTGGGCAATTTAATACAGTAACAGAGAGTCTTTCGAAAGTTACAAGAACTATTTCTGATGTACAAAGAGATCAAGGTGAAATTGATAAGAAAGTAACTCTGTTTGAACAGGATTCTAATGGATTTAAAACTTCTATTGAATCATTAACGAAAAAGGATACTGAAATTAGTAATAAATTAAATACTGTCGAATCAAATGTGGAAGGTACAAAAAGGGCTATTTCTGATGTGCAACAAACAACAAGTGAACTAAAGAAAACAACTACTGAAATAGAAGAAAAAGCTGGGAAAATCAGTGAGAAGTTAACGAATGTAGAAACAAAGGTTAATAGTGATAAAACTGGTGGACGTAACCTTTTATTAAAATCAAATGTTAAATATGAAAAAACAGACTATCTAATCAATCAATATTCTCTAACTGAAAATTTCTTTGCGGGTGAGGAATATACCTTTGTAATTAAAGGAAGTGTCTCACAAGGGCAGAAATTTGGAATTTGGCAGAATGGTGGGTCTAGCAATGTTGGATATACAACAAGTGTTTACGCTAATGGAATAACTTATG
>NZ_JBNLYC010000353.1:0-2173 GCF_050172015.1 Bacillus sp. GMa5/1
GGTAAAATATAGTTAATATATTATTTTATTGTGGAGGTGAAGATTTCCTATGTATATATTCATCGGCTTATCCCTCTTACTCATATTACTTATTTTTTTATTCGCAAAAAAATTCACACCAAACTCATTCATGATGACTAGCTTTAAAGGTAATAGCTTTAGGACATTTTCAATCGGTATTTTAATCGCTGCCATACTCTCACTTTCATATGGAACTTATCATGCGGTAACATATCAACCTAGTTATTTAGATATTAAATTAAAAAATCAAAACTATACTGTTTTCGGTAATGTAGGCGAATTCGGTTATTTCTCCGAAGAATTATTAAAAAAAGATACAGAAGTACAACTATATTTCGTCTCTTGGAAAACAATACAGTTAAAAAATCCGGTAATACTTATAGAATATCCTTCAGGAAAACAAGAAACATGGAAGCCAAATATCGTATCAATACCGGTAAATAAATTACAAGAAAAACATGATATAAAAGATATTTATCAACTATCACCGTATTCATTTAAAGAGTCTGGAGAAATAACATTAACAATAAAAGAAAACAATGTAAAAAACAATACAATTTCCATTCAAATAAAATAAATAAAAACTGTTCCTCCATTTTGCTGAAGGAACAGTTTTTATTTATTCTACAGTATTATTTATTTAATGTAGCCATTATTTCATTGGCTATATTCTTTCCATTTCCAATACACGCACCAATTCCGACACCATAATATGAGGCACCAGCTAAATATACATTTGGATAAAGATTCGTCATTTTTTCTTGCAATGCTTGAACCGCTTGATTATGTTCTAAATGATATTTCGGCATTAAATCTTTCCAATTTGTAACTTCGACTACTTCTGGCTCACCTTTAATTCCGAGACTCTTTTCAATATCATATAAAGCTACTCGTACTAATTCTTCTTCACTATAATTTTTGATTGTTTCATATACCGGATTGGTGCTCTTATAAAACATTCTTACTAATAATTTTTGTTTACCCGATGTATGTTTCCACTTTCGACTTGTCCATGTACAAGCATCACAATGTAAATCACTGTTTTCCGTTACAATAAACCCTGTGCCGTCAGCTGGTAGTTGTTCATCTAGTATGTCAAATCCTAAGTAAATACTTATAAGAGATGAGTTTTTAAATGTATTAAACTGCTCATTTAACTCATTAGACTGTAATAAAGTTTGTGCTATATCATGCGGAGCTGCTAAAACAACATAATCAGCTTGTATTGTTTCATGATTTACAAAAGAAATCTCATATCGATCTTCTTGTTTACTTACAGCCGTCGTTATAGCACCTTTTTTTACGACAGTTTCAGTGAGCACTTCTTCTAAGCGATTAATTATCGTAGATAGTCCACCTTTAAATGATACGAATTTTTTATTTCCTGCTGATTGAAATTGTTTTTTATTCTCTTCAAAACCTTTAATAATACTTCCATACTTATTTTTATAATCCAGTAAATACGGTAATGTAGATGCCATTGTAAGCTCATTCAACTTACCAGAATATACGCCTGAAAGTACAGGAGCAATTTGTCTTTCCACTAACTCTTTCCCTAAGAAACTTTCTAAAAATAGAGCAAGTGATGTATCTTCCGTAAACTCTTTATTTTTCGTTATGAAATCTTTTAAAGCTACGATTTTCCCTTTCGTTGAGACTAGCGTACTGCTAAACAAAGACTGGGCGCTCATCGGTATCCCAAATATAGTATCAGAAGGAATCGGATGTAACATGTTTTCAGAATATATGTAAGAAATACCCGTTTCATTATATACCATTTCATCTTCTAAATTTAAATCTTTTACAAGTGGCATAACATATTCATTACGAGCAACGATTGAATCCGCTCCTGACTCCATAATGAAATCCTTTTCTTCCACACTATGGATTTTACCACCTAAATACTCTTCTTTCTCAATAAGAATAAAATTTAAATCGATATTATAATCCTTTTTTAATTTTTCTAAATAAAACATAGTAGAAAGTCCCGTTATACCTCCACCGATAACAACAACTGTTTTCATATGTGCTGCGCTCCTAACCGATACAATTAATAATTCCTTTTTATTATAACCAAAAGTCCTTATATTCGACTAGCAAGTTGCGCATTCTGTAAGAAATTAGACAATATATTTGAATATATTTTCAAATT
>NZ_JBNLYC010000354.1:0-2152 GCF_050172015.1 Bacillus sp. GMa5/1
TAATCACGAGTTAATGTAACTATAATAATTACACTGATAAGTAACTTATTGACGACAATTATAAGTGAAGAAGGAGGGCTTTATTGTATTTTGTATATAAAAAAATAGAGAAGGAGATATGCAAATGAAAAGGTTACTTGTTATAGGCCTAATGTATACAATGTTTTTCCTCATAGGAAATATACACTTACATGCTGATGAACGAATAAATGCAAAAAAAATTACTAGTTTAGAAGAGCCTACTTGGATATTTCAGGCGGGCATAAGTAAGGGGAAATATCATGATCGACAAGATTTAGGATTTATTTTGAAGAGAAATACACCATTAAAGGTAAGACAAACAAATCCTAATTTTAAAGACAAATTAACATTACGTTTATTGTCTAATGACTCAAAAAATGAAAAATCCATACAAGTAGGAAATGAATGGGTTACTATCCAAGGTGATACGTCTTTAGTTCCTTTCATAGATACTCCGTATGGTGAAGAGCACGCTGTACTTGAGTACCAAGTAGGGAATGAAAGTGCTACTAAACCCCTTCCCATTTATAAACAACAAGGAAGTGTATCTCAATTTTTTAGTACATGGGATCAATTTGATGGAGAGTATGCGTTACTTCAAGGGGAGAGTTTTCAATTATTTGTACCTAAAAAAGATAAAGAGTTAGTAAGATCTTTAAAAGATTTTCAATCATTGGATGAGTTAATTGCGTATTATGAAGATATTTTTGTGATGTATGATTCAATTATTGGTTTAGATGGCTCAACGTTTGAAAATAAAAAAAGTCAAAATCGTTATTTCTTAAAAGCAGATATATCTGGTGCTGGCGGTGCCTATTATGGCACAAATTGGACAGCGAATAGTACAGATAGTACAAAGATGTGGTTAGATAAACTAAGTTGGGGAACTTTACATGAAATCGCTCATGGATACCAAGCTGGTTTTGATAATCAAGGAATATTTACAGGAGAAGTTTCTAATAATCTATTTGGTGTTCAATATCAATATAGTAAATACGGCAAAAAAGCAGATCAAGTTGGTTGGTTGTTTAATTTCGGGAAAAAGGAACAGGTAGAACGGAATTTATATAATGCTTTAATGAAAGAAAATAAAAATTATGATGATTTAGATTTACGACAAAAACTTATTCTTTTAACGATGGCGAAACAAAAAGCTGGCGATGAAGCATTTGCAAAAATGTATCAAGGTTATCGAAAACTAGCTAGCAATGCTGCTTTCAAAAAAGGTGACCATTCTTTACCAGATTTAATGAATCAGTATTATAGTGAGAATGGACAAGTTGATTTTACACCTGTTTTTGAAAGATGGGGCTTTAAGCTTAATCATAAACAAATAGAGATGAATAGGGCGAAAGGTTTTCCGGCTGTTACTTCTTTAGCTTATATAGTGCCTGAATCACAATTAGCGAAAGCAAGAGCTATAGTTGATCCTGATATTCCGATAAACTCCAACTTCGAAATAGTTACGAATCAGCAAATTGCTCCACTTGGGCTAAAAGGGAATTTGCATATCCATTTAAATACAAATGAAATAGATACATTAAAAGGAGGAAAAATTAAATTAAAAGAAGGGAATACAGTTATTCAAGAGAAAACAATTGAAACAACAGATATCAATTTACAAGACGTACCAAATGGAGTGTATACGGTTGAAATTTCAGGTGGGAAAACGAATAGTATGTACCATTTCAGTTCGTATTATGCCTATGTAAAAGAAAAAGATAATAGTCTAAAGATTGATATTAACGAAATGAAAGTGAGTAAGTTGGTAAATGAAACGATTCAATTCCTAGGATTAGGAGATGACCAGTTTGCCGTATTAAATACAGACTTAGAGCAAAATCGAGCTATTTTTACGATTACTACTAAAACGCCTCATAGCTATTATGCAGGTGAAAAATATGCATCGATAGAGGTCTTTAATGAAAAAGGTGAAAAAATTTATACGAAGGAAATGGAAGGAACAAATGTAACAATTGTAAAAGATATCATTCCACTAAAAGAGGGATATAGAATTAAAATCTATCATGATGAAATAAAAATACGATTAACTAGTAAAGCTACTATTATTAATCCTATGAATAAAATGAATGAATTTATAATAACAAAATGGGGATTGAAAAATACTTCT
>NZ_JBNLYC010000355.1:0-2144 GCF_050172015.1 Bacillus sp. GMa5/1
CAGTTACTTCCGAGTTATTATCAAAAATTAAAATGCTACAAATAGGGAATTCCCCCCCCTCAATATTCGCAACAAAACTAATTGTCCCTTTCGCAATTTCGTCAAATGGTTCTCGATTCACATACACATGCTCCATCCAAATAGTAGGGATTTGTAAAGTAAAAGGATACTGTTCATCTCTATATTCTTTTGTTAAGCTCGAATTATCAGAGTAACCCAATATATTTGTTGTTTGAAAACTAGTTTGTTTTATATAGTCCATCTGTTTTTCTGCTGCAAAAATTACGGAATCACCCCATAAAGTTTGACTAAATAAAATACTTACGCCAAGAATGTAACACCCTATTGTTTTTAAGTTTAAATTCATTATGCTACCTCCATTAAATTAAGAGTACGTTTCATTTCCTTTTGACTTACTATACGTCCTAATAGATTTGGTTTTCTAGTTGCAGCTTTCGTCTGATATAGCAAATAAAGTGTATAATAAGTTGCTAATAATATACGATGAAATTTTTATTCAACGTTTACATGATAGTCAATCTTTTCTTGTTCCTCAGATGTGATTGTTGATGAACGTTTAAAGCTTCCAAGTGTAATAAGTAATACTGCTATAACCAATATTGGCACCAACCATTTTATTGTATTTTTTACCATCAAACTGCACTCTCCCTCTTATTAGTTAGATTTCCAAGATCCGTTCCGCCTTCCATCCCCAGCCCCAATCATTTTATTCTTTTTTTCATCTCTAACTAAAGCTTGTACTCCGCCATAAAATACTGGGGAATCCTTATAAATAACGTTATAACCGTCTTCTTTTAAATTTTTCTGTACATTGAGTGGTAATACATTTTCGGTATACAAGTAATCTTTTTCAAAGGTAAATCGCGGTTCATCTACAATGTCTTGTAAAGCGGAATTTCTATGAAAATATTTATCTAATACTAATGTTAAAATTTGTGGGATTCGATTCCCTCCTGGTGATCCAATACCCATAATTTCTGTTCCTTTTTTCTCTAATATTGTAGGAGCCATAAATGTTCTTGACCGTTTACCCGGTTCTCTTTGATTTGGACTATTACTAAAATTAGCTAGCTGATTATTTAGAAAAAAACCTTCCATATAAGCTCCAGTACCAAAAAAATTACTTAAAGTATTCGTCACAGAAACAACCGTTCCATATTTGTCCATAACGACAAAATGCGTTGTACTTTCGTGTTCCTCTTCCAGAGGTACTATATTTTCCTTTTTAATTAATCTTGATAGATATTGATGACTAATCCATTTTTGTGAGTGCATTTGAGAAAATTTAGGATCACCTATTGTTTGAATTCTATCTTGATAGGAAGCCTTTGTAATTTCACCCATCTTTTTTATATATGCCTCTAAATTATTAGCGCTACTATAAGTATCAGTTAATTCAGTTTGTTTTAACATTTGGAGTAATGTTACCCCAGAAAAAGGCGGCGGGGCCGTATAAACTGTATATCCACAATATTGCCCAATTACAGGTTTCCTCTCTTCAACCTGATACTTGTTAATATCCCTCAAAGGGATATTAGTCATTTTATTAAGTTCTTTAGCTATATCCCCCTGATAAAATGCTGAAGTTCCTTTTTCTTGAATATTTTTTAAAGTATTGGACAATTTTTTCTGAATAAGTTTTTTCCCTTTATTAATTGGATCTCCATCAGGATAAAAAATATTTAGCTTTTTCGAATAAATCCGATGAGATGCACCAGCCAATCGAGAAGAAAGTATATCGTCTACTTCAAATCCATTCTCAGCGTAGAAGATAGATGGTTTCAATAATTCCGACATTTCTATAGATCCGTATTTTTTATGGGCAAATTCCATTCCCGCTACGAATCCTGGAATTCCTGTATTACCTGTATTATTAATTTGAGAGGGGGCCACTTCACGGTAGTCTATAAAATTACTTTCCCCATGTTCATTTAAAATTAACATACCACCTCCACCACCTAATCCTGAAGCGTAAGGTTCTACAACTCCTAACATATATGAAATTACTATTGCCGCATCAATTGCATTTCCTCCTTGTTGTAAAATTTTCATTCCCTCATCTACAGCAAGAGGATGGGAAGCGCTTACTCCGTATGCAAAATCTTTCTTTATGCTTTGCTTTT
>NZ_JBNLYC010000356.1:0-2141 GCF_050172015.1 Bacillus sp. GMa5/1
ACAAAATTAGGGCATTTAGAAAAGGGGCCGGATTAACCAGTAAACGTTTAGCAGAGTTAGCTGATATAACACCTTCCATGTTAAGTCAGATTGAAAAAGGAATCACAAATCCTTCATTACAAACACTAAAATTAATTTCTGTAGCACTAAATATTCCATTGTTTAACTTTTTCTTAGAGGATACCAATACAGAAGAATTAGTTGTAAGAGCTAACCAAAGGAAAAAAATAACTTTTCCTGAAAGCGGCAATGTTTCATATGAGTTATTATCTCCTAATTTAGATGGAGCACTAGAATTGGCTTTAATGAATCTGTTCCCTGAAACTGCTTCATCTATGGAGCCTGTGGCACATAAAGGGGAAGAAATAGCATTTATTATGGAGGGACAAGTAAAACTATATCTAAATGATGAGGTTTTACTTCTCAATACAGGTGATAGTGTTAAAATCCCACCTTATACAAAGCATAAATGGGAAAACACTTCTTTAAACAAAGTCACTGTTATATTTGGGGTAACTCCACCATCTTTTTAATTTCAAATACTAGCGAAGAAAAGTTAGAGAAAATAATTCTCTAACTTTTCTTGTATACTTAATTTTATTTTAAGAAATTAAAAAACTTGTCCCCCAATTATATGAGATTAAAATCTAAACGATTAAAACTAATGAAATAGATCTTTTTAATTACATACTTAATTTATTTTTTAATGTCCAATATTTTTCTCCATTAGCTTCAAAAGAGAATTCTACCCATCCATTTGGATCTTCACGATAAATAAAGATGGTTGTTCCAGGCGTTACTGTACCAACTTTATTCTCCTCGACAGCTACATCTGGTCTACTTTTAATTTTTAAATTAAATGGATAAGGTACCTGGTAGTAAGCAGCTGATGATACAACATTTGAGCTTGAACCGTCTGCATACATTTTATATGGAATTTCATTCGATAACGCGTCGACATCTAATGTTTCAGGATTCTTTGGTAATTTTTTTGCATATGTATAGTCTTCTACATGAAACGGTTTAATACGTTCCATAATACCCGCAATTTTCTTAGCCCAGCCTTTATCTGATGCATATTTCACATTCATGCCAGTTAATGTTGGGCCGTTATAATACATACCACTTTCTTCTAAATATCTTTCTCGTACATAATTAGCGTTATAAGCAATGCTATCCCTGTAGCTTGGTAAATATTTTGCATATTTAAACGGATCTCCATCATATGCACGTAGACCGAATAGATTATGTTTTTGATATGCGATTTCTGATTTTCCGTATCCAGATTCTAAAATCGCATGCGCTGCTAAATAATGAGCACTCACGCCATATTGATTTTGCGCATTGATAAAATCTTGCCCATGTCCAACTAAAGGACTATCCGAGTGATATTTCGCAATAAAACTATCAATCTCTTGAGCTGTAATTTTCGAAGCCACTGTTAAATTTAAATCTTCATATGAGGTAGCAGTAATAACCTCTTTTTCATCGTTTAAATTTTGTTGTAACATATCTGTTTTTGCAGTAAGTTGAGCAGCTTCAGCACGTGTTATAAATCTATTTGGTTGCCAACCGTTCTCGGTACCATTAGAGATTTTTAAATCTATTAAAATATTGGCATATTTTTCTCCCCAATGCCCTTTTAAATCTTCAAATCTAACCTGATCATTATGATTTGGTGTGCTTTGTAGTTTATATGCATTTACTAGCATCGTAGCCATAGCAGCGCGAGTTACTTTTCCGGATGGATTGAAGATTCCATTACCTTCACCTTTAACAATCCCAGCTTTTTCAGCAGCAGCAATATAAGGAGTAGCCCAGTGGTTTTGTGAATCTGTAAAAGATGGTTTTGCATTAGGATCAATTTGTATACCTAAAACTTTTGTCATAATTTTTGTAGCCGAAGCTCTGTCTAATGAGTCATTTGAACCAAAAGTTCCATCTGGATAACCATTTAATACCTGTTTATCAACTAAATAATTAACGGATTTATCAGCCCATGTAGGAACATCAGGGAATTTATGAGTATCTGCTAAAATATTAGAAGAATAGGATAATATAGCTCCTGCAAGGATACCTGTTGCAATTAATTTGTGCTTCATTAAAATAAACACCTCTACCATTGTATTTATCAAATTGAG
>NZ_JBNLYC010000357.1:0-2140 GCF_050172015.1 Bacillus sp. GMa5/1
TTCCTAGAAAATCTATTAAGAATGATTGACGGAAGAAGGGTATATTAATGAAAAAGAAAATCCTATTTTGGATATTAGGAATCATAGGGGTATTAATTATAGGTGGAGGAGTTTACGCTTATAATATATATTCTTCTGTTTCAAAAACATTAGATGAAGTTCATAAGCCATTAAAACGTGATCAAGGGAATAAGCAAGAAGAAAAAATTAATAAATCTGAGCCTGTTTCAATCCTATTGCTAGGAGCCGATGAGCGTGGTGAGGATAAAGGACGCTCAGATTCTTTAATGGTCATCACGTTAAATCCTAAAAATAATTCAATGAAAACAGTAAGTATCCCTCGTGATACATATACAGAAATCGTTGGAAAAGGAAAAAGTGATAAAATCAACCATGCTTATGCATTTGGTGGCGTAGATATGTCTGTTGCAACAGTAGAAAAATTCTTAAATATTCCTATTAATTACTATATTGAAGTGAACATGGAAGGCTTTAAAGATATCGTCGACGCAGTTAGTGGTGTTGATGTGGATAATGATTTAGAATTCTCTCTTGGAGAACATCATTTTCAAAAGGGAAATATCCACTTAACAGGTGACCAAGCACTAGCATTCACACGCATGCGTAAAGAGGACCCACGTGGTGACTTCGGACGCCAAATGCGTCAACGCCAAGTGATGCAGGCCGTTATTAAGAAAGGCGCAAGTTTTTCTTCTTTATCAAGTTATGGTGATGTGTTAACAGCAATTCAAAAGAACGTGAAAACGAATTTAACGCAAGATCAAATGTTTGATATGCAGAAGAATTATAAAAACTGTCTGCAGAATAGTGAAGATATCCAAATCACAGGTGACGGACATAAAGCCGCTGATGGTATTTGGTACTACTATGTTCCAGATGCAGCAAAACAAGATTTAACGAATAAGTTAAGAGCGCATCTTGAAGTGACTAAGTAGTATGTAATAACCCAACTCCTTTGGAAGGAGTTGGGTTTATTTTTGCATGGATTTATATTAGTATTATATATTGTGAGATTAATAGATGAGGTGAATCGATGAATAAGAAAGCAGTACTTGTCCTTGTTATTTTTGTATTGTTTGTTGCTTCGGTTGTGAGTGGTAAACTGTACTGGAATAAGAAGATTGCGAATGCAACAGGACAAACGAGTGAAGTAGCGAAAACAAAGGCTGAAGTGAAAGACAGCGGAGCGAAGAAAGAAGAGAAAAAGGAAGAGAAGAAACAAGATACGAAGTCATCTTTTAATGAAGCATATGCGAAGAATTTGCCAGATGCAGTGAAAGAGAAGTTAAAGAAAGCTGCTGAGGATAAAAAGGCAGTAAATCTTGTTATTGTTGGTGATGAAGGTTCTTCATCTGAAAAAGGTGCTTGGGCAGCAAAGTTAACGTCTAATTTAGAAACTGCTTACGGTAAAGGTTTATGGAATGTGACTGTAAAGGAATATAAGGGTGAAAGCACAGAAGAGTTAATCGCGAATAAGCGTGATAAAGAGATTGCGAAAGAGAATCCAGATGTAATTTTATTTGAGCCACCATTTATTACTGATAACGGTAAAACTGGTAATGGGAACTCTGTTGCGAGTACACAGAAGTTTGTTCAAGCACTTTCTACTAGTGCAAAGGGTGCTACGATTATGATTCAACCATCAAATCCAGTGTATGGTGCGAAAAATTATCCGAAAGCGATTGAAGCTTTAAAACAATTTGCGATGCAAAATAATTATACATATATTGATCATTGGGGAGCATGGCCGGATGCATCGACAAAGGCTATTTTACCATACTTACAAGAAGAGTTTGGTTTCCCGAGTGCGAAAGGTCATGATGTTTGGGCGAAATATGTAACTGATTATTTCGTTGCTAAGTAAAAAAGAAGCTTAAAGAGGTAATCATTTCTGTTGTGATTGCCTCTTTTTTGTTAATAAGTTATAACAATGGAGGTATACTAATGGCAATACTTGTAACAGGTGGAGCAGGATATATTGCTAGTCATACATGTGTAGAATTACTAAATAGCGGTTACGAAGTTATAGTAGTGGATAATCTTTCGAATAGCTCGGTAGAATCTATAAATCGAGTAAAAGAAATAACAGGAAAACAATTTAAGTTTTATAAAGAAGATA
>NZ_JBNLYC010000358.1:0-2126 GCF_050172015.1 Bacillus sp. GMa5/1
ATATTCGGTTTTTTAAACATTTTCGTTTGCAGTTCAAATTAACATAAAGTACAAAGTTGTACGCTTTAGGAGGAGAAATAGATGATTATTTGGTCTGGTTGGGGTTTTTTAGTCGCAATTATTGTAATTATTAATACTCTTTTGGGTAAGGCTATCTTTGGATCTATAACGGGGGACGCTACATATTTTCAAGACCATAGTTGGCCAATGGCGGTAATGTTTATTATATCAGGGGTTATGTCTTGGTATTTAGGTAAATATATTAATAAGCCAGATGGGAAAGTTTATATAGATGCCGAAACTGGTGAAAAAGTTATGTTTAACAAAAAGCACTCATTATTTTTTATAAAAATGGAATATTGGGGACCGATTCTAGGAGTTATTGCGATTGTAACTTTAATTACAAGATAAAAAAAGAGGATGGGTATAGCAAGAGTAATCTATTCAAGTAGAAGGAGAAATCAGTCATGAATGCAAAGAAACTACTAGGGGTAGCAGTTCCGGTCATGTTGTTATTTGGTTGTGGAGTTTCTGAGAAAACGAACACTTCTAAACAGGAGAAAACGGAAGAGTCTAAAGTAAAAGAATCGAAGTCTAATAGTAAGAAAGAAAAAGTTTCAAAGGAAGACTATCCTAATAAAGTGTATAAATTAGGAGTAGAGTTTGATAAGTTGTTTGCGGAGCATAACAATATTACAAGAGAGGTTTTTGACGGTAAGAAAAAGAAATCAGATATAGTAGATAGTGTGAAAGAATTAAATAAAGTGTTAGATAAATTTGAGTCAATAGATCCCCCTACAGAGTATGTAAACCAACAAAAAGATTTTGAAAAAGCAATTAGTTATTTTAGAGAGTCTTTTTCTTTAATAAATGAAGTATTCACCAGAAAAGAAAAAAGAGAAAAAGGTGATAAGACTGATAAAGAGTTAATAGAGAAATCTGAAAAGCTAGTGAAAGAAGGAGATATTTACTGGCTTAAGGCATTCAAAGATCTTGAAGGGGATATTAAAATCGGTGATGGTACAGTATCAATTAAAGATTTGAAAGAGTTAGATAAGAAAGCTGGAATTAATACAGATAATGTTATGAAGAATGTGAAAGATGGTACGGAATTAATCGGTAATTGGGGATTCCAAGGAACAGACGGTTTCAATATGTCACTCATTTTAAAAGGTGATAAGACATTTGAAACATATGGTAAAGGTGAGTATCCAAATAAAAAGAATTATATTGAAGGAACTTGGGAATATGATAAGGAAGCTTTTACAATCTATTTACATCTCAATAAACGTTTAGTAGACGGTGTAGAAGATACAATTCAAAAAAAGAAAATAGCATATAAAGTTCAAGATTATGATGGGGAAAACTTGCAATTATTTAATGAGACGTCATTTAATACAATTAAGTATGTGAAGCAAAGTTAAAGTTATGTAGGACTAGGTTTAAATGGCCTGGTCCTTCATTAAAGTGCGAGTATGTAAATAATATGTTATCTTTCGTTCTGTTTACTTAGTATCATGTTATTCTTTAATAGAGTAATAAATGGAGTTTTGCATTAAATATATGAGGTTGGTTACAAATGATAAAAAAATTTACTAGATTAGTATTAATAGTGGTTATCCCAATCAGTCTTATTACAGGTTGTGGGGCTGCTGAAAAAACTGAAGCACAAAAGCCGAAAGCGGTACAAACGGAGAAAAAGGACTATATGGATTACTCATATGGTAGCAAAGGTATATTAGTAAGTGGCAAAGCGAAAGAACGGCAACAATACGAGATTGGATATATGGATGATAATAAGTTAATTGGGATTGACGAAAATATTGAAGACTGCATTATTTTAGATAATAAAGATGAAGCAGGTCTCATTTGGAAACAAATAGAGCGAGGATCTATTATTGAAGTGCAATACGGTAAGGATCGCAATGATATCGTAGGCGTGCAATTCGTAGGAGATCGTGAGTCATATGAAATTAGTGATAAGTTTGATCGGAATACGATAAATGAGATTGTTGAAAACGTTAAAGGGAATTTGTAATAGATGTATTTCGATAGTATAGGATCTCTTATTATGAAATTGTATGCCAGTTATTTGTCTAAGTTTAAATTGAATATTTTGACGGTAT
>NZ_JBNLYC010000359.1:0-2088 GCF_050172015.1 Bacillus sp. GMa5/1
AGTTTTCTTTAACCTGATTAGAATTTTTTGTACCAGGAATAGCAACTGAAATGGCTGGGTGAAGGAGAAAAAGATGAGAATAGATCTACCAGATAAAGTAACAAAATATGATCATGTAGATTTATATGATGAGAATGGGAGTAAAGTGGATAAAAAGTACAGATGCTCTTATTCCATATAAAAAGTAAGAATTGAGGTCGAAAATGAACGTAAGGAGAATACAAGCAGAATTTGAAAAGTTACACTATTTTGATGCATGGGTTACTAAATTAGTATGCGACTATTTTGGTGATGAGGTATACCTAACTTATAAGAATGAAAATGGCGACGTAGATTTTCAATTTAGCGGTTGCTATAGAATAGATTTCAAACATAGCATGGGATATGTAAAAGAAAAACCAATAAAAACATTTACATATGAACAGTTACCATATTTTCTTCATGATATTGAAATTGGTGAAGTAGAAAAAGAGGGCTTGAAATTATATACCTGTAATATAATTATGCCCCCTATGGAATTAGAAATATGGTGTAAGGATATAAAAATTGAAAGCTAAGTATTATAATAAAAAACGCTCCAATTATTGTGGAAAATTTACAAGCATTGGATGTGAAAATACTAGGATTTCCTACAGGTTTCAATATGAGAATAAATCTTGCAAATGCATTTACGGACTGAGCTAATAGAATAGCAAGCCATAAGATTGATATTCCAGCTGCGAGAAATATTGATAACATTGATTTATGTAATGTGTTATATGATCTGGGTGTTCCACTGGAAAAAACGCTGAGTTTATAGCGGACTAAAAGTCTACTAATCAATTCATGACAACATTCATAGACTTTGCTCCTATACTGAGATGAAATCTTAGCTGAAAATGAAAATCTGCCTTCATGGTATCCTGCTGAATTGTTTGAAGTATCTAACCCTTTACAGCCTTTAGAATGGTATTTTGCAGATCATAAACAAAGTAAAGTGACAACAATAGAATATATATGAGGTTATAAAGAATTATCTTTAAATGATAGGCAAGCTCTTGGTTTAATGGAAAGAGTGAATAAAGATATTGAAATATTTTTAAAGCGTAAAGCCGAAATTGATGAATTTGGGAGATAGTAAATGAATGAAGTAATTAATCTATAAAAAACGTAGAATTAAATATTTCTAGTTTTTTTGTACATAACATTTAAATAAACAGCTTATTTTTGAAAAAGTTGAAAGATAGTATTTATGTTGGCGCAAATATCTATTACAATGTACCCTATATAAAAAAAGTAGCTGCAAGTGCAACTACTTTTTTCACAAAAACATTATTATGCACATAACACCTTTAGCGTAGACTTGCGCTTAATGGTACTTGGGAATAAACTGTGAAATTGTTACCATAAGTACCGTGTCTTGAAAATGAGGAAGAAATTAAACCGTTCCAACTTTTGTAGGTAGATCCAGATGTATCTGCTCTTAGAAGTACATTTGAAAAGCTAGCCTGGCTAAAAGAATTACGTCCAGCATCTTCAACACCCTGAACCATTTTTACTGGTTCGTATTGAGAAAATGAGCCATATACAGGCTGATTTGCATATCTAGGGCTTCCATTTACATACATAGTAACCGTACCATTTCCGTTATTAATTATTTTAAGGTTTACCCGATCACCATCTTTAATTGATGTATCATATTGTGTGTTCCAATACTTACTGTTTTGACCTGATTCATTATATCCTGAATTAAGAAATACTTTATATCCACTTGGTGTTTTTGAAATACCACCCTCAACTTTAGATGCTCCAATACCTAAATACCAATTCAAATATCCATCTTTAACAACAACTGATTTTGGTAGATTTATATCAGCTGCAATCCCGGTATAACTACTATTTGTAACACTTTTTACAGCACCTTCTGTAGCTGCAAAACTAGTAGTTGAAAACATTGATAGAGAAATTAGAAGTGAACCAACTAGATACATCATTTTTTTCTTACTTTTTCTAAATACTTGATTCATTTTAGATCCCCCATATTTTAAATTATTAAATTGTATGGAAAGTTGGCCAACTAACTACAACTTACAAATTAAAGATATATCA
>NZ_JBNLYC010000360.1:0-2087 GCF_050172015.1 Bacillus sp. GMa5/1
ATTCCAAGAAAATATCTGCTTGCTCAAAAGTAACACGGTTCCTTTGAGCTTTACTAGAATGAAAACGAACCATAGTAGTTAAGCCCAAAGAATCACTTCGAAAAGGTTTCTCTTTTGTACCTCCAATGACATTCGTGTTCTTTATATGGTCCCATCCACCAAGTGAATAGAAATGAATTAATGATGGTTTACAAGTAAATATACTAATATCTGGTGTATTTCTCTCAATATACAAGGCTGCTTCCTTTATTAATTTTAAGCCGTATCCCTGATTACGGTAAGCTGGATTAGTCAGGACCTCACTAAGACCAAAAGCTTTATATTTTTGACCGTGATGTTTTATATATTTACATGGAATTCCGACATGACTAATTACTACATTATTTTCTACGAGAACTAAAGAAATTGAATTTGTATCTTGAGTATCTGGCCATTGTTTATGCTTATTATTTTGATAATATTCCGGCCAAGTTTGATGCATGACAAGGTTAATCTGTTCTTTCAAATCAGGAGGACAATGTTTTTGAGAAATGCTTAATAGCTTCATGTCCAGCTCAACTCCTCATATATTTAAACATTAATTTCCTACTAAAAAAGTTGTTTCTAATTAAGCTTTTCTTTTATTTTCTTTGGAATATCGTCTTTTTCAATTTTTTTGTAGCTATTAATTAAACTAATTTTATTAGGAACTTTCTTGTTAGCGTCCTTATCTTCATCTGCGTCAATCTCTAAATAAGTACCCTCAGTAATGGATTTCTTATCCTGTGTTGCAAATGAAATTTCTTTTTCCGTTCCATCATCTTTAAATCCTTGTAGCGTATAACTGGATGTCGTAGGATCAAGTTCTCCTTGTACTTTTACATAGTACGTTTCTGAGGATAATTTCCCGATCATACTGCAGCCTGTCAATACACTATTGAACAGGATTCCAGTTGTACAAATAGCTAGTATACGTTTTTTCATGTTTATTCTCCTTTTGTTGTGATGTCTCAAACAGATTACAGGAGAAAGATACAATTACATATTGGTTTACCTTACGTTTATCTTACATTTTTGTCACCTTTAAAATAAATTAGAAGATAAGAAGAACATCTATCCTTTTACACATACAGTCACTATTAAAAATAGTTAAAATTTAATTCTTAGAGGATATTTTACGTGTGAAAAATGGAAGTTAGGAATGATTACCGCTCTTCTTGTATTTACTGTACTTACATACCTAGTCTATATAAAAGAAAAGCTAATAAATTAACCTAAATGTGAGGAGAGCATACAGGACAAAACAAAAAAATTTAACGCACCTACTTCCAAAATAACAATCGATTTTTCTTTTCTAAAGAATGATAAACGGATTGTTGTGCTTGGTGAAAGTACTCATGATATCTCGGAAGTTAGAAATTTTCGAGATGTTTTTTACATCTAATTTATAGAGCGAAAAGGATAGAATCTTTTAGTGATGAGAATGGACTTATTCTTGTATTAAGTGATTCAAAAACATTTAAAGAAAAAAGGCGCCTTTTCAGGTGCCTTTTTTCTTTACTATTCTAGCCACTCAGGTATTGTGTAGTTCCCCTCAGAGAAAGCTTTTAATGTATATTTAGTTGTTGTTTGTGATCCACGTTCTTTAGCAACAACTTTTATATAGTAAGTTTGGTCCTTTTTTACTTTATATGTGAAATCTTCAAGACTTGAAGTTTTTTCAGCTTCTGACTTAGCTAACACTATGCCTTTTTCATCTAACAAATATAAATTATAGTCATTTTTCGTCCAATTTTTTATCGCTAAACTAAAATATGCAAGATTTGTTGTTTTCGCTTTAAATTTATAAACGTCTACTTTATCTCCCTCTGTATCAAAATTACCAAAAACGACTCCATTCAAACCAAAATCATCAGCTGTTTCCAATGTATTATTAGGTTCCCATTCTTGATATTCATACAAATCTTCTGTTTTTAAATCAGCTGAAGCAACATTACTTAACCCAAATCCAACTATTAATACAGTAGCTGCAGATACTATTCCCATTCCTACTTTTTTAAACATAAACTCATCCCCTTTATCTCTTTTTTATTACACCTTAAATATAG
>NZ_JBNLYC010000361.1:0-2084 GCF_050172015.1 Bacillus sp. GMa5/1
ATAGTATTACGGTTTATTTAATTACTTTCCATAAAGCTAATGAGAAAATCCAATTTGGATCACCGTATCCTTGATAACTTTGAACTGCTTCATAAATTTTACCTTGATGTTCTACTCTATCTCCTTTTTTATATGCAGCATACGAATCCCATGCTTTATACTCTGAAGAGGGGGTATCTTTTGTTGTGATTTTGATTTCATTACTCGCAACTGAAACTTTTCCTTGAGTATCTATAGCTTTTACCATATATCTATATTCTGTACTAGAAAGTAAATTTTCATCTGTATAGTAAGTTGAAGGACTTGTAGCTATTTTTGTACCGTTACGATAAATCTCATATTCTTTTATACCAACATTACTTATGGATTCTTCCCATATTAAATGAACACTGTTTGTAGTAGTTTCTGATGCTTGTAATCCTGTTGGAGCTGTTGGAGCTATTTGTTCTGGATTCTCTTCCTTTGTTGTAACTGAAACTTCATTGCTACTTTTTGACTTATTTCCTGCTGCATCTGTAGCTTTAATTGTATAATTATATTTTGTATTGGCTTGTAATCCCGCATCTTCATAGCGTGTTGTTTTTGTTGTTCCTACTTTTTTTCCATCACGATAAACTTCATATTCTTTCACACCAATATTATCTGTGGAAGCCTCCCACTGTAGCTCAACAGTTGTTGCTGTTTGACTAACAGAACGTAGGTTAGAAGGAGCTGTTGGAGCGATTACGTCAATTTCAGTACTACTATTAAAAGCAGAAAATAGTTTAGAAAAGGCACCGTCGTCTACATCGGGTAATCCAGAAGCATCTCCAGTTGCCTGACCGATTTGCCAACTTTCAGTAGCTTTTTTATCACGATACACTGACCACATACTAATTTCCCCAATACCTTTTTCTTTGGCAAATTGGAACAATTCTTTTGCATTATTTAATGTGAAAGTTTCATTTTGAGTATCGTTTTTTCCTATCATAGGTGTAACAGCAATCATTTTCCAAATGTCAGAATCTTTAATAGTACCTTTATATAAATTAGTTAATTGTCCATGCAAGCTATTAATAGCATCTATCGCAGCTTGTCCCATTTGTTGGTTTTGTTGCCCGTAATCCATAGTCATAATATTAACTGAATTTAAATCTACATCATGTTTTATAGCGCTTTGAATCACATTTAGTCCATCATTAGTTAGGCCATATGGCATTACTGGTAAGGTATAACCAATTTTTACATCTTTACCTGCAGCTTTTAATTCCTTTTGTAATAACGCAATTGCTTTTGATCTTCTTTCGATAGATTCTGGGTGAGCAACTAAGACGCCTTCAATATCAAAATCCATGTGTGTTAAATGTAATGTGTTAATTACACTTTTATAAGCATCTTTTAATTTATTCACATCTGTAATAGCTGCGGCAAGATCTGCACCTAATCCAGGGATATTACCAGCATTTGCTCCACCAAAAGATACTTTAACGTCTCCACCTATTTTTCTAATTTGTTTAATTTGATCATCTAAGTTACCATCTCCAATAGGGGTATGACTTCCTCCCCATACTGGATTTCCATTTTTATCAGCCACTATAAAGGAAAGCGTGAAGAAACTAGTATTTGTTTCTTGGGCGTATTTTAATAGATTTTGAGGATTCATGCCGTTATCTACATATGGTGCAAAAACATGAGTTGGCCAAGTGATTCCTTCACCAAATAAATCATTTGGATCGCCATTATCAGGTATATATTCTGAACCAGTATATAATTCCCAACCGCTAAATTGTTGGGTAGGTAGTGTACCTGCATTTACCCAATATAAAGAATGATAAATCTTACCTTCATATGTAACGTAAGATTCACCTGGATAATCTTTGTTTTTATTCCAAAATGGTGCCACTTGTTGTTGAGATTTCGCTATATTTTCTTGAGCGTAGGCAAACGTATGGTTAATGGCTTGGGATGTAGGAATGATCATAGTTAATGCAACAGCTGTTTTTGCTAGAGTACAAAATGGATGTTTTTTTATAATCATAATAATATCTCCTCACTTCTAATTTATAATTTAAAAAAGAAATTATATCTGGCATTATTAAAATTCT
>NZ_JBNLYC010000362.1:0-2065 GCF_050172015.1 Bacillus sp. GMa5/1
TATGAAAATAAGCTTCCAACCCCATTAGAACAACGTTTATTAGCATTTTACAACTCATTTTCTTATTTATTCGGAACATGAAAATCCATAGTGATATCATGTCCATAAAAAAAATAGAACAAAACCCGAAACCCCTTGGTATGAAAGGGATTAACGTACATTTCATTTTTTCATGTTGGCTCTTAAAGGGGCCCATTTCATCAACTTTTGATTTGCTATAATTAAAATCGGTATATTTTATATTGTACGGATATGTATATTTTAATTTGTATAGGAGGTGAAAAAGATGAGCAAATCATTTGTTATTCGTAATCAACGTAGTCTAGATGGACAATCTACTAATGCGGTTATAGTTACATTAAAATCTTGGCAAGCACTTGTTGATGCATTGGAAGGAAAATACTATAGCTATAAAGATACATACCTTGAAGATATTATTAATCAAATGTCGTATGAAGAACGTATTGCGGATATCGATGGATTTGTTGCACAAGCAAAGCCATCTTTTTCACGTCATACTATTTCAAAAACAATGGGAAGAAAACATAAATTGTACGGTATTACAAATGCAGATCTTGAAGTATTCCTTTACCTACATAAAAAATGCTATACGAATGGTATTATTCCAAACGTAACAGTACATATGCTTTGGGAAGACTATAAGCAATACAAAGAAGAATTGGCATGTATACAGCATTCTCAATTCTATATTGCATTAAAAAAATTAAGCCTACATAACATTATTACGATTGAAAATGAATTAGATAGTCGATACACAATTAAAATAACTCATTTTATGAATGAAGAAACAGAAAAAGCAAATCCTTATGTTTACATTAGTCCTGTAGTCTTTACAAAAGCTTTCTTTGAACTTTCAGTAGCATCTAAGAAGCTATTCTTAGATATTGCTATGCAACAGCATAGAGAAACTACATTAAAACGTTCTTTAGACAAACAGGATGAAAGAGGTAATAAGACTCACTTTGGTGGGATGTACCGCTTTCTACATAAGAAGTATCCACATCAAATTCGTGCAGTTATGAAAGAACTAACGACTGTATTGCCTTGTACAGGAACTCCACTATTCAAAATCTGTAAACTACAAAAAGGGGTTCAAAACAAGAAAAAATACACGACTTTATTTTTATCTATTCATCCAGACTTCTTATGTGGAAAAGAATCAGGCGAACTACAGTATCGTGATCCTTTTACTCCAAAGGTTACGTATGCCCGTAAAGCCCGATTTATTGAATCTACACTACAAGAAATGCATATTGGGGAATTTACACGAGACATGAATAAATTTATTCATGTACTTAAAAATACCTGTCATCGACAAATCCGTAGTGTAATACATAGTTTGCGTGACATGATTGATCGCACTGAAAAATATCCAAGTAAGTTAGTATATACACTGAAAAAATTACTGAATCAAACATCACAGTATCATATTCTTGATACCGCAGCTAAAGAAGGGATTTATCCTCTTATTACACAGCACGTACCAGCAAAACAAAAAGAACAAGCTATATTTGATTTCGGATTGCATTTCTCTATGTACTCTCGCCGAAGCATCAAGAAGCTGTTCCGTAAAACATTTGAGTTATTAAAGAACAAATTTGCCGTACCTGTTACAGAGGAATCTTACCATCGTAATTATCTAAGATATCAAGAAGAAACATTATTTAGAAAATACGCTTATGAACAAGGTGCAAATCTAAATGCTTATATGGCTTTAGAAATAGAAATGCGTGAACTTCTAAAAATAAAAGGACATAAAGAACGCTTTATTCCTAGTGATGTACGTGAATTGTTCATTGAAAAGATAGATAAATTACCAAAAGAAAAGCTAAGGGTAATTGAAGTACCTGGTAGCATAAATTTAATTACCTTTATACGTGCGTTGGAACAGCTGATACGTGCTGGGATTCAAGTAACATCAACTGAACAGGTATTAAAAGTAATGGAAGAAATGTAATCATTTTCAGCTCTCTATATTTGAAAAAAAATCAAAGTAGAGGGCTATTCGTGTTGGCTCTATCATTCAAAGTCTTTCTATTAGATA
>NZ_JBNLYC010000363.1:0-2052 GCF_050172015.1 Bacillus sp. GMa5/1
TACAAATAGCCTTGCTGTATATGTTTTTTTCAGCAAGGCTATTTGTAATTGGATTTTTTTGATTTTAATCGTGTTCTTCTAAAAAATTATAGAAAACAAATGTATGACTATTAGTTGTATCTAAGAGTGAGCTTGTATTTTGTGCATTACGCTTTCTACGTTCTTGCTTCTGTTTAGATTTTTGATTAAACATTTTTATGAAATGTGCAGGATTACTATTTTCAGCTTTATTTAACTGGAACCATTGCACACATTCTTCAAAATCCCATCTTGTGTAGCGATCAATATCTGGTGGCAATCTTAAAGCAATTGTATACGCATCATTTTCAGATAGGTATGTTAGCTCTTGACTCAAAATGTAGTAATACGCTCTTTTCTGATCTTCACTCAAATAATCATTTAAGTCTTGTAATCTATTATTTTTTCCTTGTTTCTCATGATTGACAGCAGGTTTTGATTGCTCTTCAATGCCGAAAAAATCTAAGGAAGGTGAAGGTTTAAAATTGTTTTTTTGCATAAATTCAAGATCTGTTACATCAGACTTTTTACTAATTTTGTTCTTTAAAAATCTAGTAAAAGTAGCACAAACATCAATTGCTACAGCCCATTTTATCTTGAAATATTCAACAATCTTTAAATAGTTATTATGTATTGTTAAGATGTAAACAGAGGGGGCGATTTTTCCATGCCGTCTTACCTTTATTTGTTGGCATACTCCTAAATCTTGCAGCCAATTAAAAACGTAATTAATAATAGGTTTTGAAATTCCAGATTTTTTGCTGATGTGTTCTTGTCTAACTTGACTATATCCTTCTTGTACTAAATAAGATAAAACAGTCTCTAAAGCTTCGTATTTCCTTTTGGTAAGATAATCTTTTGTGGTAGCACCTTCACACTCTAGGACAATACTATCAATATAAGAAGTTATTTTCTTGATTTCTTGATTGATAGATCCAGGAGTTTTAGATAAGTGATGAATGTGGGGACTTAGTTCCGCTTTTGCTCGACTAAGCAAAAAGTTTCGCAACAACACTGAAAAAACCTCCTATTTTTCCCACCGCAAATAAAAAGGAAAAACAACGGTTTTATATTCACAATGTATATGCATTATGATATAATTTTAATATCAAGTATGATACTAAAGAGAAACACATATATTTATAGTGTGAATTAAAACCCTATCTTAGAAGTTTTAAATTGGTTCCGGTCGCCAAACTAGAAGCCAATTTGAAACTGGGCAGTGGGGTTTTATTTTTTTGTTTTCTAAAAAACTTTCGTTCATAGGTAATTTATTTTTATTTTACAATTGTATGTACATAATATCAACACTCTAAGTTCATATTTGAAGAATAGGTGCAAAAATTGAAGTATTTCACATTTGTTTTCAATTAAATATCAGAATATTCACTTAACAATTGAGCAAGAAAAATTTTCTAGGTACTGTGGTATAATTTTCTTACTTATATGTACGTTTCTGAATATTCGTGAAAAAGACGAGGTGAAAATACATGAAGAAGTTATCTAGGGAATTTGATAATTATTTATCTTCTAAAAACAAAACATATACTGATCTCGCAAGAGAAATTGGAGTTGCTAAATCTACTATCTCTAATTGGATTAACAGGGATAAAGAGATATCCGTATATACATTTGCAAAAATTGCCTATGTCATATTTGCAAATGATAAAGATAAACAAGAACAAAAAATAATAGATTATTTAGGTACTTTAGAGGATAGGTTAAACATAAATGTTAAAGTTGCATTTGCCATTGCTCATTTGAACGATCACGTATTATTAATTGAATATCTCGCTGGAATATGTAAAGAGAGCAAGGATGTAGAATTGAAACGATTTGCAGATATATTTAATTTATATATTGATCGTTTGAAAGGTAAAAATGTCAGAGAAGTGTACTTGAATATCCAAAAAGCTAGAAATTCTAATGTGGATGTAGAAATTTTTTGTGATATACTCAGTATGTTAATTCTTTGTGATTTAGGGGATTTCGGATTAATGCAAGGTTATAAGGAAAGAATCGAGAAGAATATTA
>NZ_JBNLYC010000364.1:0-2040 GCF_050172015.1 Bacillus sp. GMa5/1
TAGCAAGAAATTGACAATTAAAAAAATAACTTAAGGATAAACAAAATCCCTCTCATTATAAATTATAATTGCGGAGCATTTACCAACATAACAGCAAAATAAAAAACGAAAAGAATAAATCTTTCCGCTCTTAGAGTAATAAATACATTTCATATTGCGCTAAAGCATTCTTTTCAAATCCACATTTCTTAAAAAAACCCTCTAATAAATTATTGTTAGGAAACCCAATTGATAAACTTGATAAATTTAATTCTTCTCTTGCTACTTGTAATAATTTCATCCCAACACCAATATTTCTATAACCTTTGTCTACGAAAATAAAACTAATTTTACCTTGTTCAGTTACGCATAGAGAGCCTTTTAAGTCATTATCAACATATGCACCATAAAATACATTATTTGTTTTTTTGATATAATCAATATCATTTTGCCAATTTATATGGAAGTTTAACCATTTCTGAATTTCATCTTTAAAAGTTGGAAATTCTAATTGTTTTACTTCAATATCCTTACAAACTTTATTCTTTATTTTAGTCAAATCATTTAAATTATAATAAGAAAGATCGTACACTTTTTCATAGCCCAACTTATTATAAAAATGAATCGCTCGGTCGTTTCCTACAATGACTTCGAGAAAAAGTTGCTTACATCCATGTTGAATCGCCTCTTCTTTATGCAGTTCAAATAATTTTTGACTCACACCAATACCGCGGTAATTAGGATGAACCGCTAATGTTCCGCAGCGCATAGTCTTTATACTTTCATAATCCTTTATGCCACCTAGTATTACGCCAACTGATTTGCCTTCTTCTAAAGCAAGAAAAGAATGTTCTAGCAAATTACCTTCTGGTCCCAAAAAACGTTGTATAAAATCCTCTTTTGAAACATCCATCTTAATAATGTAATCTGAAAATCCATCTTTAAAAGCTTCATATACTAAATCAATATTTACTTCACTACACCTTTTATATTGAATCATATAAAATTGCCCTCCAACTGCTTATATTAAACTCAACGTGTACCCATATAATATATTCCATCTATTATAAATTTCAGCTCTTAATTTGAAATGAGCGGACATTTCCCTACATATAACTCACTATTGATTTGTTTTATAACAAACTATCTATTATTTACTACATTAACCTCATAAACACGTAAAAAAGCAATTAAATGCTCACATGCTCTTTCACATGCTAGCATTTTAAAGATTTTTTGTTCTTCTTTCGTTTTATCATTTGCTTGATCTGAAGCAGCTTTTAAACAGAGAAATGGTTTTTTATTTATTTGGCATACATAGGCGAAAGCTGCTACTTCTTGATCAACTGCCAATGCTCCATATACGGTATGGAGTAAATATCTCATTTCTGAACTACGAATACGTTGATCTCCTGATAAAAATGTACCGAAATGTATCGGATCATACGATCGTATTTTTTTTATTCTTCTTACAAGTGATTTTGTTGTTTCAATAGGTGCTGTTCTACCGTTATATAAATTAAAAACATCTTCTCCTGAACCAGCAGCAGTAACATCATGTTGTATTGCGTTTAGTGCGACTACAATATGACCGTTTTTCACCTTGTTTGATAAACTTCCGCATATTCCTGTCATAAACAACTCATCTGGCTGAAACTCACTAATTAACAATTGTACACAACTAGCGCAGCTTACTTTACCGACACCAGTAACAACTGATATAATTTCCAGCTCATTAATAGTATGAAAATGAAATTCCCAAGCTGCTCTTTTTTCAACACGTTCACTTGGATAATGTTGATGCAAATACGTCAGTTCTGGTTCCCATGCAGAGACAATTGCAATACGTTTCATTACACGCTTCACTTCCCCTATTGTCATTTAAATGAGTTATCTATACTTTCTCATTCATAATCTAGAATCCATTCTTTATATTTCTTATATAAATCTCGTATTATTTCTTTATTCTTCCCAATTACTTCACTTCCTCTATCATCATACATAAACATGACAATATCTTTCGTTGCATTTATGAGAAATACATTTGGATAAGAAATTTCT
>NZ_JBNLYC010000365.1:0-2026 GCF_050172015.1 Bacillus sp. GMa5/1
AAAAAAGCACTCCTTTTCAAAGAGTGCTAAAAAAAAACATATAACCTAATAAAAATATTTCTATTTTGATTACAGCAAGAAAGTCTTTATTAAAACATATGGTTGCTAATTTAATTGCGATCTGCCTTGCACCCAAGCAGCAATATCATTTATAACATACTCAGGAATATTAGCAGGACTATAATATTCATCCGGTTTACTTATTTCCCCATCGCCCTCTGTAAAGAAATGATTTAACTTTGGATATAGTCGATAATCAACGTTATTTCGTTCTTTTAATTGTTCTTTCCAAAGAGGAATTTCGATTTTTGATTGAACTTGATAGTCTCTTTCTCCTTGAATAATAAGAAGTGGTGTCTTTTGTTCTTTTGATATTTCTGCTGCTTTAATTTTCCGAATAGAATCCCAAAATACTGCTGATCCTAAGTAAAAATCTTTTGGAGGATTCTGACCAGAGAAATTTGGATCATTTAATAATTCAAATTGCGATTTGTAGAATTTATATTGCTCCTGGTTCATTGCTCCAATAGAAAAAAGATACTCAAATTGATCTAAAACAACGTCTTGAATCGTACGAGCTGGTCCACCCATTACAATTGCCCCAGCAATATTTTGATTTTGGTCTTTTTCAATCATTTTCGGAAGCATCATTCCACCTTGACTATGACCAAGAATATATATTTGATTCTTATTTATTAGAGGCTCATTTTTAAGAAATTGAGTTACAAGAAGAGCATCATCTGTTGTCTCTTTATCAACTGTATAGAAGGGACTGAATTGTGTTTTCAGCCCATGTTCATACGTTCGTTTATTATAGCGAAGGACAGCAATTCCCTTCGATGCAAGACCTTCAGCTAAATCGCGAAATGGTTTTAAAGCAAACGCTGTTTCATCCTGATCAGTTGCTCCTGATCCTTGAACAAGAATAACCGCTGGAAAAGGACCATTTCCTTTTGGAACCGACAATGTTCCTGGTAATGGAAATGCACCACTTCCAACTACTACTTCTTTATCAACAAATGATTCAGGCTTACTATATGATGGACGCTCAGCAACAGGACTAAACGACATGCTTAGTTGAAAATCGTCTATTTTTCCAGATGGATCTAGTTTAATTAGTAAAGGTACAGTCATTTTTTCAAAAACTAATTGAATCTCCACATTTGTATGAACAGGATTTGTCTCTTTTTGTGTAACCTCTCCAATTTCTATAAAAGAACCTGCTTGTAATTGAACTGGCAGTCCCTCCCAATAGCTCTTCAACCATTCTTCGGATATTATTTTCTGTAATGACCTTGAGGTTAAATCAAATGCAGATTTATAATCTTCACTATTCATATGGCGAATAAATGAAAGAGTAGTAGATATAACAGGATTTTCATCATCACTATTGTCTATTTTTTTTATATTTGTGTTTACTTCCTTTAATTTTGAAATAAATTGGTAGTTAAATGGATTATTATATGTATTAGGATATAAATTTGTTTTCAAAATTTCCGTATTCCGTGCCTTATACAAATTTGAAGAACTCTTAAAATTTTCAGGTGAAATTACTTCCTCCGCATATGAGACTGAGGGAATTGCTATTGTAAAAATTGCACTGATAAGTAATAACTTATTACTTATTCTTCTTTTCTTACCCATACCTATTGATTCTCCCTTCAAAATTTAAAATTTCTAATACAATATGCCAACTATAAGGAAAATAAAAATTACCAAAGAGATTAATAATCTATTTTACGATCCCCCTCTCAAGTTAAAAATCTATCATTAACAAACTTCAATAAAAAACGCCTTCCCCCTCTTTTTTTATTGTTGGATTTTCCAATGACCTAGAAGCACAGCACGAAATTACATGTAACCGACCCATGAGATTCTCTGTTTCAAAAGAAAAAAGCACCCCACTAGATGCTTTCTTTAATTGTTCTCACTATCATTTATTCAGGTAATTCTCTTATTACTATAAGATAAATTCATTCTATTTCCTAAACCTCACTTATTTCTTAATTCACTCATACCAATATAA
>NZ_JBNLYC010000366.1:0-1994 GCF_050172015.1 Bacillus sp. GMa5/1
TCGATACGCAATGTCCACCAAGTTTTTCGCCTGTTACATGTTTGTATATCCCGCCCTTAGTAAATTTTGGGTGTATGGTTTATTGGTTATATTAAGTGTTTTGTTAATGTTAAACATAACTCTTATTGCACATACATTTTTTTAGATCGAAAAGAAGAGTTTATTCGTCTGTCAAATTCTATGTTAACTGGTAAAACAGACTAATTTTAGATGAAAGATTCTATAATAAATCTGGAGAAACAAAAATAATTGAAAACATTTGAGCATGGAGATAAAAAACGCTTAACGAAGGATATTTCAAAAGAGATGGAGCAAAGGATTCAAAAATCAATACAGCTTGTTCAAAAAAAATATAAGGTGGATGTATTAGCATTAGGAGAAGTATATAAGCGGAATAATTATAAAGAATGAAAGAAAATAAGTAAGAATTGGGATCAAGGTGAAAATTATTTTAGTAATGCTGACATTAATGTTTATGTTCATCCAGTAATTGAACATTGAGGCTCAGCTTTACCGAAGAGAGTGAAATAAGGTGATTTAAGTCGTTAGCGGATTACAAATACGCTAAACGATATTAATGCTGGTTCTGCATTTTCAATCAGTGCAGACTTATGTACTTTAAACGTGATTAATAAATTATATTTGGCTTATTATGATCCTTTGGTTAGCACTAGTTAGAGTTATAGTAAAAATATTAAGTAGAAACGACTTATTTTTAATAATAAGAGGAAATATGTTACTGAAAAGTAAGGAGACAAATTATTACTTTTCTAAAGGGTAATTAGGTTCGTACAATGATGCATTAAAGTGATTCATAAGGGATTCTGAATGCTAAGAGAGTGAGAATGCATTACAAAAGAAAGGTGCATAGGCGCCTTTCTTTTTTGAAGGAATTTTTTGTTACGAGTTAGTACAAAATTGGGTTCAGGGGGTACTATAAAATTTTAGCTTGATGGCGATGGGGTAGCATCCACCGTCTATCAACATCACTACACCTATATTTAATACTGCGTTACGTGCCTTTAATCAAGTGAAAAACAAGACCCATTTTGTAAAAACTGAAACCAACGTTTTCTAAACTGAACTTGAGCCATATCTGCATGAACATGGGCCTCCATTTTTAAAGCTTCTGGTATAGGTCTAGGATGTTGACTTTCTACAATAATTTGATCCTCTTTTAGTACTCTTAAACTAAATTTAGCTAAAATTTGGTCTAGTAAAGGGAAGTACTTTAAAAATGTCCTTCCGGTATATCCCATAATTAATGTCTCTTCTTCATCAATTGGTGTAAACGTAATATACTGAATAAATGACTCATTCTCCTGTTTGCCACTGTGAAGCATCCACTGATGTGGGAATTTGTATTCAAGGTAAGCATCACCATTTGAGAATATAAACTGATCCAGTGTTCCCTCCAGCTTATAATTGGTTGATTCGGCTTTTGTTTTTCTACCAATCGTTTTTTTATGTACATAAGCAAGATGAGCAATATCCAGCACAGATTCGATTGATCGAGTAAGGTGTGCATTCCAAGTGGCGTGGAAGAAAGAGAGTTTAAAAGGAGTGTTCTCCATTACATGAAAAGTTTGCCATTCAGGTGGATTTTCCTCACTATCAGGGTATATCCAAATCAACCCAATCTTTTCTTTTACAGGGTATGAGAAGGTATGAGCAAATTTCGGGATAGGTTTATTGGGTTGGGATGGAATTCTTACACAAGTACCACAACTATCGAACTCCCAACCATGGTAGGGACAGACTAGTTTACCATTTACTACTTGTCCCAGTGATAAGTCAGCGCCACGATGAGGGCAGTAAGGTGATAGAGCCTGAACTTCGCCTTTTTCATCCCGATATAATACAAAATCTTTGCCAGCAACTCTTTTTTTTACTGGAATCTTTTTTATATCTTTTACATAACTCACAGCATACCAATTACGTGGGAATACTCTATTTATATTTAGAGTCATTTATTTTCTCCTTCTTTTTATTCA
>NZ_JBNLYC010000367.1:0-1932 GCF_050172015.1 Bacillus sp. GMa5/1
AATCACATTTTCCATATCCTGCATCAATAGCTGCTTTCATCTGATTTTCCATAACTTCACATACACCCGTATTAATGTTATTATCCTCTAATGTTTTCATTATCGTTTGGAGTCCATGTGTATGAACATCCAAGGATGCGACGGTAGCATCTTGGAATTTGCCAGTGTAGTTTTCTAGATTATCAGGCAAGTGGGTAACCAGTTGGTGACCCACCACTGGAAGTGCTGCCTTAATATGTTTGCAATACTCGGAGATAGGTAAATTGTTTCGTATACAAAGCGCTGAACCTATTAGGGCAAACCAATAAAAACCGAATTGCAGAGCTGACGTGCTCATCTCAATGATTTCTGCAAAGCGAATGTCTGTCCCTACAAAATGTGGCTGAGAAAGTGCCGCAAGTTGATCTTCAATTTGGTCAAAAGCCTCCTTGGGGCCAGAATATACAAGATATGCACGATGTGTGCCAATATCGTGAGGATAACAAATAATCACACTTTCAAGGGCGATAGCGCCTCTGTCTTTAATTATTTGCTCAAAAATTTGGGCTTGAGTTGGGGTTGTTGTAGTAGTGTTTACAATGATTTTCCCTTTGATAGCTTTCGATTTGCATTCTTCAATAACCTGCATTGCTATCTTATAATCTGGTAAGTTTAACAGAACGAAATCACAATCTAAAGCTTCATCCAATGATAATTTAAACGTAGCTCCTTCAGCTACAAATGGCTTGGCTGCCGTGGGATTTTTATCGACAATGTTAATAGTATGACCTGCCTTCATAAACGCGCGAATCAGAGCGCTTCCCATAACACCACAACCAACTACAGTAATTTTTGACATAAGCGACCTCCAATATGATTTATTTAGTCCACTTGGACTAAATAAATCATATTACTCATATCAAGTTTCGTCAATGTTTTTTGAACAATCAAAAAAATCACAACGTAATATTTGCTAGCACAGCATCTATTCTTGACTCATCTATCTTTTCGTGAAGTGAATAAATAAGAAGCCCATCAATAATGATTAAAACTGCTTCTGCCTTATATACCATGTGGTCATCCTCGCCTCGATAAATCTCTTCCAAAACACGTTTGATGGACTCTCTCCAATCGTTATAAACATTTTTGATTGCAGACCTTATTTCTGTATTGTATTGACCCATAGTGCTTATTTGCGTGAAAGCCCATGATTGTTTTTGATGACTTATCAAAACCATATCTTTGATGAAATGTTTCACTATCGTTTGTGAAGTTTCGTTGAGATTGACGTTATTTTGTTTATACTTTATGTACCAATGCTCA
The DNA here is from genome assembly GCF_050172015.1 of Bacillus sp. GMa5/1. NCBI lineage: Bacteria > Bacillati > Bacillota > Bacilli > Caryophanales > Bacillaceae > Bacillus > Bacillus sp. GMa5/1. Next base: position 1,303 of record NZ_JBNLYC010000367.1, read on the forward strand.
ATCTCCGTTTTATATGAAATAGCAAAAAATTCGATATAAGCCAGTAGAAGTTTCTCTTTTGTATTAAAATAATAGTTGATTTTTGAATGAGCGATTTTGGCCTTTGCTGCGATATCTCGCATAGAAACCTTTAGAAGAGGCTTTTCCTCTAAACATTGCTGAAGTGCATGCAGTATTTCTTGCCGTACCTGTTCTCTGTCAACAATAAGTGGCATATACTTCTTTCTCCTTTTCTAATTTAATGTGCCTGATATCTTTTTCCAATCGATACCTCAACACATGAGATTATAGCACATTATTGACCTGTTTGATCTTGAGCATTTTTGCTTTTAGATCCCCATCAATCCAAGATTATATAACTTTAATTTCACGTAAGTTTTTTCTTTTTTTAAATATCAGTCCGATTTATTTAAAAATAGGAAAATCCCCATCACCATCCACTTAAGAAATTGATTGTTGTCCAAAACGAAAGAGTTGAGCCAAATTCTCATGAATAATTATAAAAAGTTGAAATTTTCGTTATGGGGATAATTAAAAACCTTAGGTTGATGGACATGTGGCGAGACCCCATGTAACATAAACGTTCGTTTTTGTTACGTTTCGTATTTAAAAGTATGAAATATCCTAACC
>NZ_JBNLYC010000368.1:0-1928 GCF_050172015.1 Bacillus sp. GMa5/1
AAAAAACTATTCAAAACTTGCTCCTTCTTTTCTCAGATCCAACTATTTTGATACTAAAACCAACAGTAGTGAATTAGAATAATGATTTAATACTTGCTAAGACAGTAAGTACACCTACAATAATAACAAATACGTTACTCATTTTCCCTTTGTATTTAGCTAGTACTGGAACTTTTTGAATCGCATACATCGGTAATAGACATAAGATAGCAGCAACTAATGGACCGCTTAGAGAATCAATAAGTCCAAGAATACTTGGATTTGTATAAGCAACAAACCAGCATGATAATACAACAAAAGTAAGGATTATTGTCTTAATTGTTTTTTCTTCAATATCTTTTCCACGTGATTTACCGAACTTAATAATCATGTCACGCATTACTTCAAATGCTCCGATATAATGGCCAAGGAAAGACTTTGTAATAGCCACAAAAGCAATAATTGGAGCTGCAATAGTGATTACAGGCGAATTAAGCTCATTAGCAAGATATGAAAGAATTGATAAGTTTTGTTCTTTTGCCATTTTTATATCATCTGGAGTCAAGCTCAATGCGCTACTCCAAACGAAGAACATAACAACAGCGAATGTCATGATATAACAAACCTTTTGTATTTGCGCACATTTAGCATCAGTGGCTTCGATTCCATACGTAGCTCTCTGTTTCACAACAAATGATGAAATCATAGGTGAATGATTAAATGAGAATACGATGATTGGTAGAATCATCAATATCGTTCCAAAATAGCCTGTTCCTGTTGAAGCAGTTGAAACAGCTGAAAAACTAAGCATTGACGTATTCCACTGTGGAATTAAAGATATTGCGATAAAAAGTAGAGAAACTATGAAAGGATACACTAACATACTCATTACCTTTACAGTAATATCTTGACCAAAATTCAGTATAGCGATAAGACCAAGAACTAATACAAGTGATAAAATAGCTCTTGGAGGTTCTGGCATGTGCAATTGATGCACGATAAAACTACTTGCAGTGTTTGTAAGCGCAACCGAATACATTAGTACGATTGTATAAATTGAACCGAAATATACGATGTTAAAAATGATACTCGCTTTATTTCCGAAATACTCTCTAATTGTACCTGTGATCCCCTCATCAGCAGAATTAGAAGCGTATATCATTTTAGCAAGCGCCCTATGTGAGTAGTACATAACTGGATATGCAAGTAATGTAATTAGTAGTAAAGATAATAAACCACCTGAACCTGCATTAATCGGTAAAAAGAGCACCCCTGCTCCAATTGCAGTTCCAAATAGACTGAGTGCCCATGTAGTATCCTGCTTATGCCACTTTTTCGGATCTGCATATTGCTCATTTTTTCGTGCGGTATTTTCAGCTTGAACTTCTATTTTCTTTGCAGTATTCCCGTTCATATAATAACTCCCCCTTGTATCTATTCCTGCATCTCTCTTTGCACCTAACAAATATTCCCTTTCTGGAAAATGAATTCCTTACAAGTTGCCCCACATTGTATGTCCTTCATCATAATGAATCCAAATTGAAACATTCGCTAATTAGCGTCCTAATATAATTGTTAGCGTTCACAAAAAAGTTTACTCGTAATATCCGCTCTTTATATAAAGACCCCTTAAGAGAACAATATAGAATAGACTTCATAAATACGTTGCAACATTTCTAATAACAGTGTATTACTTTAATGGTTTCTCTTTTTTACTTTTAACAGTAATTTTAGCTAAACCGGCCTCTCTTCATTTGCGAGGCGTTTCTTTCTCAATTCTATACATTACTTTCATAACTTCGGTAGCACTGATGATATTGCTTACACAAGCCACTGAAGCACATTACATACATTTCGCCTCTAATCACACACCTTTCTTACTAATAATCGCATTTTTTATATTTTCTCCAGAGATAATAAAATTTCTCTCGACGCCCTCATTATAACGT
>NZ_JBNLYC010000369.1:0-1924 GCF_050172015.1 Bacillus sp. GMa5/1
TGAACACTAAGCCCAATATTTCTCTTTTTCATTTCTTGAATTACCTGATCTCTACTAACAGGAGAATTAGAATTAATTTTTATAACAAATAAATGCCATGCATGTTTTACTCCTGAATCGTTAGTATAATTAGGTAACGTTATATACTCTTGAACATCTTTTAATTCCTCTTGGTACCTTTCAGCTATTCTCTTACGTTTTTCAATCATTTCATCAGCCCTTTTTAACTGACTAATACCCAAACTAGCTTGTAGATCCATCATGTTATATTTAAACCCCGGTAATAGAACATCATAACGCCAGCTTCCTTCTTCACCATAACGATTCCATGCATTTTTGGTGATACCATGCCAACCATATAATCTAGCTTTTTCAGCAATCGATTCATTTTTAGTAACTAACGCTCCGCCTTCACCTGTTGTTATATTTTTTGTGGCATAAAAACTGAAGCAAATAACATCACCATGTGTACCAATTAAAGTATTATCATATTTTGTCCCTAATGCATGCGCTGCATCCTCTATCAAAAACAGTCCGTATTCTTTACATAATTTTTGAAGTTTTTTTAATTTAGCCGGGTATCCAGCAAAGTGAACTGCAATAATTGCTTTCGTTTTTTTAGTGATTTTTCTTTTAACATCCTGAAGATCAAGACATAAATTCTCTTCATCTATGTCTACAAATACAGGTGTTGCACCTACATGCATAATAACGTTTACACTAGAACAAAAAGTAAAACTTGGAACTATTACTTCGTCTTCTAATCCAACTCCCAGAGACAGTAATGCTAAATGTAATGCGGCAGTCCCTGAATTACAACTTACTACATGTTCAGTATTCAGATATTCTTTTAAATTCTCTTCAAACTCTATCACCTTTGGCCCCTTTGAAAGCCATCCAGATTTAAGGGCAGAAACTACCCTATCTATATCTTCATCATTGATTTCTGGTCGATAAAAAGGAATAAACTCTACCATGTAATCACCTACAAACTTATAATATTTTTCTTATATACTGATTCATCTTTAAATATGTTTCTTGTGTCTAAAATTAAGCAGTTTGCCTCATTAAGCAATTTAAAATCAATGCAATCATGGTCCGTATGAACAATAATTAAAGCGTATTTGTCTAATTGACTTAGGTTTAAATCTATAGATTTTTTCAATGTGTTATCGCCCACAATGAGTTCCTCTATAAACGGATCGTAATAATCCACGTTATAGTCTTCTATCATTAAATCATTCATAATATCCAAAGCTGGCGATTCCCTAGCATCATTAACATTCTTTTTATATGCAACGCCAACCATAAGAATATTCTTACCTTCTTTATCATCTAGTAACTGTAGTGCTCTATTAAGAACGTACTTAGGCATGTTTTCATTAATTTCTCTTGCCACATCAATCATTTTTGTTGCTAAATCCTTATTATTTGCAATCCACTTAAAATAAATAGGATCAATCGGAATACAGTGTCCTCCTACGCCAGGACCAGGATAGAATTTTTGAAATCCAAATGGCTTAGTTCCTGAGGCATCAATTACTTCCCAAATATTTATGTTTAACTCATTACAAATTTGTGTCATTTCATTAATAAAAGCGATATTTATAAAACGATACGTATTTTCTAATAACTTCGCTGTCTCTGCTACTTCTGGACTGCTCACCTTATGAATATCCTTAATTAAGTTACTATAGAAAGCTGCTGCACAATCGGTACAATTAGATGTAACTCCACCTACGATTTTTATAATATCTTGAATTGAAAACGATTGATTTGCAGGATCGATTCGCTCTGGAGAGTATGCTACAAATATATCTACACCAATTTTAAAATTAGTTTTCTGTTCTAATTTGTATAAAACTTCTTCTCTTGTAGTACCTGGATAAGTAGTACTTTCTAAGATAATTAATGTACCTTTTTT
>NZ_JBNLYC010000370.1:0-1908 GCF_050172015.1 Bacillus sp. GMa5/1
TGTCCAACTATTTGAGAATACTTATGCAGATACAACGAGAACTGATGATGAAAAAGTATTAACAAAAACGATGATTAATAATTACGCAAAAGGGAAACTATTCATCCCTATCAAAAATAAAAAGTATTCAAAAGAGCATATGATTTTAATTAGCCTAATTTATCAATTAAAGGGAGCTCTCTCCATTAACGACATAAAAAGTTCATTAGAAACTATAAATGACTCCTTATTAAATGATGATTCATTCGAATTAAATACGTTATACAAAAATTATCTTGCTCTTACTGAAAGCAATGTCGAAAGCTTTAAACAAGACGTAAATAACCGTGTTACAGAAGTAAATGAGATTTCTTCCTTAGAAGATACAAAGCTAGAAAAATTTCTACTACTAACATCCTTCGTCACTATGAGTAATATGTATAGACGTTTAGCGGAGCAACTAGTGGATGATTTAAAAGAATCATAAATAAAAAACTATCCACCTATTAAAGTGGATAGTTTTTTATTTACTTAATTGCTTCATGAACTTTTAGTTGTTTCCCTTTAATCGTTGTAGTCTTCATGACTTTCAAGACAAGTGGTCCTTTTCCATTTAATATTTCAACGTAAGAAACATTATCTTGTATCGTAATAATACCTATATCTTCTGCTGTAACCCCTTTAATTTTAGCAATTGTACCGACGAAATCTACCGCCCTAATTTTCTTTTTCTTCCCGCCATTAAAGTACAGCTTCATAATGCCTTTGTTGATATCTGCATTTTTATCTTTCTTTATAATTGGTTTAGCATGTATCTTTTCTTCAAATGCAGCTTTCTCTTTCATAACTTCTTCTTTTGAAGGTCCAATTGCCTTTGGAATTTCAAATCCAATATACTCCTCAATCTCTTCTAAAAATCTATTTTCATATGGTGTTATAAATGTAATAGCTTTTCCACTATTTCCAGCTCGTCCCGTTCTTCCAGTACGATGTACGTAGCTTTCTTTTTCAAGTGGAATATCATAATTAATAACATGTGTAATATTATCAATATCAATTCCTCTCGCAGCTACATCTGTTGCTACTAAATAACGGAATTTTCCTTTTCTAAAATCATCCATGACTTCAAAACGATCTTCTTGTACCATACCACCATGTATTTTGTCACAAGGATAGTTAGCTCGTTTTAATTGTCTATATACATGATCTACATTTTCTTGTGTACGACAGAAAATAATACAGCTATCAGGATTCTCAATCGTTGTTACATCTTTAAGTAGTGAAAGCTTCTCGTCTTCTATCACCTCAAAAAGAGTATGTTCAATTTTATCCGTCGTAATCCCAGCTGCTTTAATTTCAATATGAATTGGTGAATTCATATATGTACGAGACAATTTCTCAACATCTTCTGGAAGTGTTGCTGAAAATAACATCGTCATTCTTTTTGTAGGTAATTCATCAATAATTGCCTCTACTTGATTGATAAAGCCCATATTTAGCATCTCATCTGCTTCATCAATAACTAAATACTTCAAACACTCTAAAGAAAGGGTACCCTTCTCAATATGATCCAACACACGACCAGGAGTACCAACTACAATATGTGTCTTTTGCTTTAATTCTAATTTTTGACGTGCAAATGGAGATTTCCCATAAACTGCCGCAGCCTTAATCCTTTTGAATCGACCTATATTTGTAATATCTTCTTTTACCTGTACCGCAAGCTCTCTCGTTGGTGTTAAAACTAATGCTTGTGGTTTATTCTCTTCCCACTCCACCATTTCACAAAGTGGAATACCAAATGAAGCTGTTTTTCCACTTCCAGTCTGGGACTTCACAACAAGATCCTTCTTTTCTAATGCAACTGGAATAACCTCACCTTGTACTTCTGTTGGATGATTATATCCTAACCCAGTAAGTGCCCTTACG
>NZ_JBNLYC010000371.1:0-1873 GCF_050172015.1 Bacillus sp. GMa5/1
CTATCATGCTACTCCTTTTTGCTTTGTTTCTCATATTGTTCAAACGTATGAATTCTTTCAAAAATTGGTGGGTGCGTGTATAAGAAAAATTTTACTAACGCAGGCGGATTTACTTGGCTTAAACTTGTTTTTGATAAATATTGAAAAGTTTTCACACCAGATTTCCCGTCCTTCGTCATATTTAAAGCATATTGATCTGCGGCTCTTTCTTCTATACGTGAAACGTAGTTTGTTGCTGGTTGTGCTGCAAAAGAGAGTATAGAGGAAATTAAGAAAAATAAAGGTAAAATGGAGAAACATGCTACTTTTGAAATTTGCAATGTATCTCCCCATTTGCGAATACACATATTTATAATACGACTAATTAAAAACATACCTATAAACGATAGCAATACATAACTTGCAACGCCAAAATATATATGTTTCATAACATAATGCCCCATTTCATGAGCCATTATAAATAAAATCTCTTTATCTTTTAACTGCTTAAGCGTTGTATCCCACATTACAATACGGGCGTTAGGACCAATTCCTGTTACGTAAGCATTTAATGCATTCGTTTTTTCTGACATGTTTACTTCATATACGTGTTTAGCAGGAATGTCCGCTTTGTCTGCTATCGCTAAAATTTTCGTTTCTAATTCTTTATTTTTCAGCGTCGAGAAGTCGTTATAAAGCGGATCAATAACGACAGGCTGTATGAATGTTAAAAAGATTGTAAATGGAACAGAGAGCGCCCATCCTGCGAGCCACCATCTCTTCGGAAATTTACGGATAAGCCATAATAGAACGGTAACTACGATTAACATAGTCGCATAACTTTCCCAAAAACCGATAACATGATCTTTTATCCAACTTTGTGTACTTTGTGTTGAAATGCCGTAATCAACGGACACTTTCCGGCCAATCCATTGCATCGGTAAGGCAAGCACTGTTGTCAGTAATGATAAATAAAAGAAATAAATCGCAACTTGCAAAACACTTATTTTAGTCGTTTCCTTCGACCATTTCTCAAACTTTCTTGAAATACCTAGCACAAGTACAAATAATAAAATAATCCATTCAAGAGGCGTCGCTAAAAAGTATAGTAAATTTTTCACGCGCGAATAATCTTGGCTTAGCGTAAGCTCTCTCGTACTCATAAACGTTTCTGGATCTGCACTCGTTCCCTTATACATGTCCGGAATAAGTTCATGATTCCATCCAAATAAATACCAATATATAAGTAACGCAAATCCAACGTACAAAAAAAGCGACCAACCGATAACCTTCTTCACGCTATTCCCTCCTCTATGCTGCCTGTCTATTATTATTGTAAGTTCGTACGCGCTAAATTAGAACAAGCTTATTATGTGAATTGCTCTGGATCTTTTTATTTACATAAAAAAACTCTTCTACATAAGAAGAGTTTTACCTATCTTTAAACACTTTCTTCGGTTCACAATCCGTACACTTACAAACCAACACGTACCCTACTTCCTTTTTAGATAAAATAAAAAGCCTCTTTAAGGAAGTACATCTATTAATAAACTAAAATCTTGTAAAGAGAAAGAACTATATTTCATAATACCCTGTACGGCTAAAAGTAAAACAAGACCGATCACACACATATAGTTAACGCTTTCTTCATTCTTTTTTTCAGTAACGACTCCACCACTTATACATAAAATCCCTAGCAAATGGAGCGCTAAATACATGAAAAAATAAGCTTCCTCCCAGCGCAAAATAACATTCACTGTCGTTATTAACACTAGACTAAGTAAAATCAAATAAAAAAACTTATTTGATGATATCGTTTCATTCATATAATTTTATACATCCCTTTCAAATTTCGAATTAATGATGTTTCAAAGCTATAAAGTAAATGATTGTT
>NZ_JBNLYC010000372.1:0-1852 GCF_050172015.1 Bacillus sp. GMa5/1
AAAAAAAGACTTTGCTATAAAAGTAACTTTTACAACAAAATCCATGCAACTAATTTTATTCCTCTTTCCATAATCTCTCCACATTCATTAATTGTTCTTCTTTAAACTCCATCTTATATATATCCGGTTTTGACGTATTCATTAAAAATTCAAAACCATATTGTTTATCAAAATAATTTATCATTAATGTCATGACAAGCCCATGTGTACCAATTACAATTTTGCGTCCTTGAAAATCCAATAAGATTTCTTTTAATACTTTCACTACTCTTCTCTGGCAATCTGCATATGACTCTCCTTCCGTTCGTGCAAAGTCCGGATTAGAGAACATCTTCTGTACAAGTGGATACACCTCTTTGTCTGATATAACCTGATCCTCACTTGAAAACATACACTCTTTAAGATTTTCATATACTACTATTTCTTTTTCATGGAAATTAGCTGACTCCTCTATCGTTAGCATAGCCCGATTATAAGGACTGGAAATAAAAGTATCAATCCTCTCCGCTTTTAATATGTCAGTTACTCTACGGGCATCCATATGTCCCCTCTCAGTTAACCCGCGCATTCTTTCATTTCCTTCTAGTTTTGGTGATTCACCATGTCTAACCATATAAATATATGTGCTCATAATTTCTCCTTAAAATTTTTTATAAAGTGAAACTTTAATTAGCCCTTACTAATCGGGCTTTTACAGGAAAATAGCGAGATAAGTTAATAAATCACGTTCATTTATCCCATTTCAACACTTAGGCGTAATACTACAATACTTTATAAACTGTGCTGATTTGTTCGTCTAATCCATTCTCCTACTAAACTCTCAAATAATTCAGGCTGCTCAATTTGCAAATTATGCCCTGCCATATCTAACACTGCTAATGTTGCCCTTGGATATTCTTCAATAATTTCTATAATATTTTGATAACCTACTGATATATCTTGTCTTCCAGTCAGTAAAAGAACGGGATTTTCATATTTTTCACGCTGAAAATCCATAGTAAGAGAGTAATTCTTTTGCAACCTTTCAATAAATTCATAATTAGCAACATCTAACCCAGGCTTAATTTCTTCTTTAAATCGCTTATATGTATATTCATTTGCTATTACAGCTAACTCACAAAATTCCTCTCTTTCTGTGGAAGTGAGCGTATTTAAAAATTCCTCATCTTGTACAATTACCTGTTTATCTGGAAGAATCCTTTTTTCTGGCTCCGCTACAACAACAGGACATACTAATAGTAATCCGCTAACTCTCTCAAACATCTTTGCAAGTATACCTTTGGCTAAATAGCCTCCATATGATTCTCCTACCAATAAAAATTTTTCAGTAGAAATGATTTCCTCAATAAATGTGATAAGCACTTCTACTATACGATCTGAACTATTTATCCAATTTGGAGCATTCGATTTTCCCATTCCAGGTAAATCAATATATATTCGCTTATAACCTTCATATTTCTGAAATACTGATTCCATACATTTCATCATTAACCTATGGTCAGGGGCACAGCCATGTATGATAATGACTGGTTTACCCTCTCCCACAATTTCATAGTATATTTCTGCATCTTTAATTCGATATATCATAAAAAAGCCTCCCTATTTAGTGGCAATACTATTCCACTCTGTAAGAATACACGTTCTTATTTTATATCCTTTCCCAACATTTTTACAAATGTTAATTTTCAGATTAAAAATAAAAATCTCACCAAAAAAAAGATACTCATCATTTTATATGCAATTTTGCATCTCCACTTACAAATCACTAAAAAAACTTTACAATTCAAAGGATGACTAAATATACAATTTCTATTTAAAGTCTTGATACAGTCTATACTATCAACCGCAATAT
>NZ_JBNLYC010000373.1:0-1807 GCF_050172015.1 Bacillus sp. GMa5/1
GTTACTTGAGATTCGATAATAATTTTGCTTAGTGGGTATATTTAATGTCCTATAGCCTTTCCCTTACAAAAATTTCGTTGGCTATATATGATTTATTTCACCTTTCAGCTTAAAAATTTCTATATATTGAACAGTGAGTACCCTTATTTTTCAATTTCTAAAGGGATGTTGTGACTATAAGTTTGACTAGAGCTTCTAATTTGAAATCCTTCAAAGAAATCAATAGTTAAATTATCATCAAGAAAAGCTAAAGAGGCTTTGTTTATATAAAATGATTTCCAGTTTGTTTGAATTTCTTCGAAACCTACATCTGATTTAATTAATTGTATTCTTACAACCCCATCCAATGGACGCCCGCAGCCTCCCATTTCATATTGTAGAAATCGAAAATGGTTAGGATATTTAGTCTCTAAACTTTCGAAATGTTTAATAGCCGCTTCTGTAACAGTGATATTAATTTGCATATTATTTTCCCGCCTTTTCTATTTTGGATTGAAAGTAGAATAATTCAAGAACTCCCAATTATAAGATTCATAACAAGGTACTTCCAGTACTTCAAGTATTTGAAATTGTACTAAACGTTGTGCACCAGGGAACTTTGAGAGAATATCCTGATCAATGTTCCAAATGATACTTGCTTCTCCTGTGATTTGTAATGTACCACCAGTATTAAAATCAAAAAACAGTAACCCCACATTGGGATTTTGAACAATATTTCCTAAGGTATTGAACAACATGTTTCCTGAGTAATCTGGAAATATAATTGATTTTTCATTAATGACATGAACAAATCCTGGCATCCCACCCCTATGGGAAATGTCCATCTTTCCCTCAAAACTTGCACTTGCAATAATAAAAGTATCGGATTCACTAATCCAATTCTGTTGCTTTTTATTTAAAGTGTTAAGCGGATGAAGTTTCTTATTTACAATTTCTTCAACAGCTTTATATTCGAATCTTCTCGCCTGTATATATTTAGGACAATTACCGAATACTTGTTCAATTTTGATTTCAAAGTTTCCATCTGGATAAACTATCGAAACCTTACCATTTATTCGTATTCTTATTCTGGAAGCAAAATCAATTACTAAAATCCCTACTTCTTTATGTTGTAAAATATTTAGAAATAAAGGGTCACCTTCGTTTATTTTTGTATTGATTTTAACTATGTCGGCTTCAATAGCTTGTATGATACCAGGATTTCCTGCTAAAAATGAACTCCAAACTCTTCCTCTTTGATCCATAGAAGACATCACGAATGAATTCTGTCCATTGAGAAAATTCATGAACTTCTTTGGGAGTGTCTGTTGAATCATTGTACTTGCAGAGTTTGCAATCTTTTGTACACCTAGTAAATCGTGTACAGTACGCTCTCCAGAATGAAAAACCTCCATTTATTATTCCTCCAATCTACTTTGCAATAGCGAACTAGCTAAAACACATTCAAATACTTAAATGAAATAAAAACATTGGCTTCCTAAAAAACATAAAGCAAACATTGATAATATAATCTTTGCCATCAACAAGCTTTCATTACTTTTATTAATATACATAGAAGAATGAAAGCCATTCACTACAAGAAAATAACTTCATTTCACACTAGTCCTCTTTTGCAAAAGCATAATGGATTTAAAGGATTACCTTTAAGTTCTAACCTAAACATATACAGATATCCTTACGTTTAAAACCACGCTTTACAAGATACTTTATATACCCCTTATCGTGAAATTTTTATCTATTAAAGTTACTTATCATTTCGTATTGCTATCTTGTAAAGCAACTTCAGTTTAACTCTCAGTTAACTATT
>NZ_JBNLYC010000374.1:0-1806 GCF_050172015.1 Bacillus sp. GMa5/1
TAATGCTATTTTTTATTAGATTTAAATCTTCTTTATAGCGCTTTAGTAGGTCAAGTTCTACATCTACTTGATTTGCAAACGTATGCAAATCATTTTGTGTAAGAAGAAGCATTGATTTTTGTAAATCAGCTATTGATAATTTCGTTGTTAAATCATATATTTTTTGATTTTGTTTCTCTAAATCATCTAAATATGCTCGCTGTTCTGCTGTTAATTTATTTACTTCAGCAAAAACGCCAAATGTTTTCTTAATCTTTTCGGTATCAATGACCTTCATCAGGTCATACTCTTGTGTTTTTGCTGCGGCTGCGGCTGCTATTTCACCTTGTTTGCTTTTCTCAATTGCTTCACGAGCTGCTTTTTTTGCTGCTTCAATCTCTAGAGCAGTTTTACCTTGTTCTGTCGCTTCTTGCGCCGCTTTTTTCTCCGCTTCTAAAATAGAGTTGTTAATTTCTTTTCCTTTGTTATACGCTGCCACCCCTGCTTGAGCAGCCGGTTCAATAATTTCTTTTGAAAGACTATAAACTTCTTTGAATATAGCAAATCCCTGTTCATTTAAAGCCCCTGGTATTAATGCAATTTGCTGTAAATCATTTTGAATTGCTTTTTTGGTATTTAATATTTCATTTTTTAACTGATCTATTTTTCCTGTTCCATCTGTACTTAGTATGCCTTGCGCAGTTGCCACATTAGTATCAAAATCTTTTAATTTTTTATCAAGCTGTAATTTAAGATCTGTTAATTCATTGATTTGTCGTTGCGCATTTTCTTGATTCGTCATAGCCATTTCTTGAAGTACTTCAAGTCTATCCGAAAACCCTTCTCTATCTTCTTTATTGTCTACAAACGATTTTAATGTCGGGTAATAACTATTAAATTTTGTTACAAATCCTTTACTTTTTGAATTTAATAGAATTAACTGTGGATAGAGTTCCGATGACCATTCCTTCATATCTTGTTTGATTAGGAATTGATTGGTATTTAAAGCTGGGACTTCCTCTAGCTGTACATTAGGACTCATTAAAGATTGATCAATATACGTTTGGACTAATTTAGAATGCGCACCTAATTTTCGTAATGATGAAGAAATATCCATGTTTTCTTGTTGAGTTTCTGCTTGAACGATTGGTGTTGCGAGAGTATTGATAGGAATAGTTGCTCCAGTTACAATGGATGTTATTAAAAATCCTGTCATTATTTTAGTTTTCATTCCGTACACTCCTTTACCATTGTTTTTATAACTTAATTCATATAACTTGTACGACCGCTCTCTTTGTAAACTGGATAAGAAGGAGAAATCTTTCAGATACGTTAATATCGTTGTTTTTTACTTCTAATAGGATATAAGGATTTTATTTATCACTCATTTCGATACTCTATTTTTTAAAATATAAATAACAAAAATTTATTAACTATATTTGAATCAGGCACCTTATGAGTAGTAAATTATTAATTCTTTCCTAAAGTTGCGGTTTAACTTACAGAATCGTGAGGATCAATAAACCAATGCTTACAGTTAATCTTGTCATAACATTGTTTAATTTCAATTTGATAATATCCCTCTTAGTTTTGTCAGCAAACTCCTTACTAGACAACAAAAGATGAAATTATACTGTACATTGCTTATACTTTTATTGCGGAATAACTTCACTTTTGTTATGCAGAAACTTAGAACACGTTTATTACCAATTTGATTCTTGACCTCTTGTTAATAAATTGACTATTTAGAAAATTATTAAAGACATAATGTTACTTACAACTTCACTATAATTCCTATTAGCGTAACCTTCTCCTTTCTGTCTGGTC
>NZ_JBNLYC010000375.1:0-1725 GCF_050172015.1 Bacillus sp. GMa5/1
TACTGCCTTCGCTGCATTTACTCCAATTAGAAGTGCTCCTACTAAACCGGGACCTTGAAATAATAATAACAGATAAGGAGACGTTGTTTTTCCTTAAGTGCTTCGAATTAATTTTATTCAATAAGAGAAGGTGTGCTTAAAGAAGTTAAATTAAATAAGGAGCTGTTTTATTATATGCAACAAAATAATGATTTAAATTTTGAACCTCAAGACGTTAATATTGTCAATCCTAAACAAGCCAGGAAAGCAGTAATTGCTACTGGTATAGGGAACGCAATGGAGTGGTTTGACTTCGGATTATACGCGTATTTAGCGGTAATTTTAAGTCAATTATTCTTCTCAGGTGTTGATAATAGTGGATTGCAACTTGTACTTACATTCGGTACATTTGCAGCAGCCTTTCTCGTTCGACCAATCGGAGGTGTATTCTTTGGTAGAATAGGAGATAAGTACGGCCGAAAAATCGTGTTAAGTACTACTATTATTTTAATGGCACTTTCTACATTATTCATCGCATTACTACCAACCTATGAACAAATTGGTGTATGGGCACCAATACTACTTTTAGTTGCCCGAATGATTCAAGGCTTCTCTACAGGCGGCGAATATTCAGGAGCAATGGTTTATATCGCAGAATCTTCTCCAGATAAAAAGCGTGGTATACTCGGTAGTGGTCTTGAAATTGGAACACTCTCAGGTTACATTGCTGCATCGGTAATTGTTACCATTTTGACGTTATTGTTAACAGATGAGCAAATGCTCAGCTGGGGATGGCGTATTCCGTTCTTAATAGCTGCACCAATTGGTTTGGTCGGTTTATACTTACGCCGTCATCTAGATGAATCTCCAATCTTTGAAGAGATGGAAAAAGCACAAGAGGAATCTGAAGACAATGAACAATTTTCATTTATGGATATTATTAAATATCACAAAAAAGACTTCTTATTAAGCACAGTAATTGTCGCCTTCTTTAATATTACAAATTATATGATTCTTTCGTATATTCCTTCTTATCTAACTCAAGTACTTAAAGTCGAAGAAACAACAGGCTTATTAATTATTTCTATTACGATGGCACTTATGATTCCACTAGCACTATATTTCGGTAAATTAAGTGATAAAATTGGTAATAAACGCGTTGTGCAAATTGGTTTACTTGGTTTAACTGTATTTGCAATTCCAGCATTTTTACTAATAGGTAACGGACATATTGCAGCTATATTTGCAGGTATTTTCGTACTAGGTTTCTTCTTAAGTGTATATGAAGGAACATTACCTTCATTATTACCATCACTCTTTTTCACTGATGTACGTTATCGAGCACTTTCGATCTCATTTAATATTTCTGTATCGATATTCGGTGGAACAACACCGCTCGTATGTTCATACTTAGTTCATGCAACTGGTAACCCGCTCGCACCGGCATTTTATTTAGCAGGTGTAAGTATTATTGGATTAGTTGTATTTAGTGTACTATTCGTTACGACTTCAGGGCGTGCGCTAAAAGGTTCATATCCTACAGTAGAAACGAAAAAAGAAGCACACCTAATCGCTAAAGAAGACCCTGAAGAAACACTTTGGTGGCATGAAGAGTCATTAGAAATTGAAGCAGGGAAGAATGCTTCAATTTAAAAAGCAACGTAGAAGTATAAAAAGACTCCTATGAATATGAACTGAACCCAAAAAATTAGACAAATATATTAAGCAGCTACTAAGGATTGAACT
>NZ_JBNLYC010000376.1:0-1697 GCF_050172015.1 Bacillus sp. GMa5/1
TCCTATTAAAATAAGTGATATTGATACTATGTAAGTATGAAATAAGTTATAAACCTGTGCACCAATCTGGTTATTGATCAGATATGCTAGCATTGAAACATCAGGTACCAAAAGTAGCAATAAGAATATTAACCAGCTAAACTCATTTAATGCGTACATATAGATAGCGGCTATAAAAACAATAACCCCTTCCAAATGTATAATTATTTTTTCCATAGTTCCCCTCCTCTTTACTCATTAGTTACTGTATTACGTCCATGGATGAACTTTGTAAAAGCTCTATTAAAGTTTAATTATACAGCATACATTAATGTCCTATGTAATAAAATATACTGTATATTTTTATTTTAACAACTCAGACAAATTCCATCCGAATATTCCCATTAATATCTTATAATTCTTTTTGTCATCCAGCATCTTGGTGTTATATAACTCCAAAATGCACGAACACAGTCCCTTATCTGTCCTGTTGAGAAAATATACTCTCTTTTTAAATCAAAATGGACACCAATTCATTAAAACGTTTTTTACTGCTTTAATGAATTGATGCACTCTAATTTTTTGATAAGAATATATCTTGTTTTAAAGGATATTTTCAATACCTTTTTCTCACATCTAGTAAAAAATTTGCATTTTCTTTAAAATCCATATTAAGAATATTCTTCAAATCCTGAAAGCATAAGTTTGCGGCAAACTATGCTTCCTATCACATTCCACACCAATCAAGATAATTAACACTATCAATGTAGTACTAACTATCTTAATTGAATATTAGTAATAGTGAGTCTAAATATTATCAATTAACTTTATAGTACATGTATGTAAAAATAATAACATGATAAGCTTTTTCAAATTTTTCTCCTTGTAAAGATTTGAAAATAGCATTTCATTACTCTCCTTACTGTTAATATGCCTAGAAAAAGAACCCCATAGGGTTCTTTTTCTGTTCATTTCCTAAAGTCTCATATTAATAAAAAAAGAAGAGGGATATATCCTTTCTTCACCAATAAAATCGAACATCTTTACACTTAAGGAAGGGCATACATTCATCAAGAGATGAAATGAACAATAATAGTTCACTTAGTGAATTATAACATAAACCTAATTCCATTAATAGATAATATTAACATTTATGGAATAATTGTTACAAAATCGTTAAGTATCTTAATATTAAAAGGCTTTATATGTATGTAAATTGAAAGTGGATAGTGTAAGGATAAAATATAAGGGGGATATATCATGTTTAGTAGAAAACAAACACTCGTAACAACGGTAACAGCTTTAACACTAGGATGTGGATTTACATTCGGATTAACACCGGCCTTTGCAGATTCTAACAAGATTTCCGCCAACAATATTCCTGTTCATTCTATTCAGAACCAAGAACAAGAACCTTTTACTGGATATGTCATTTCAGTAGAGAACAATTATTTAGTAGTTGCAGCTACGCCTACAAAAGATGAAGCTCTTGCTTATCAACATGATTGGTGGGATCTAGTTTCTCAAAATAAGATTTTAAGAGTTCCTGTTTCAGATGATGAAAACTACACATTAGGTGAGAAATTAAATGTATATGCAGCTGCATGGACTAAATCCCTACCACCAATAGCTGTTATGCCTACAATTGAAAAAGTATTTCAGTAGGTAATATTTCCAATAATTTAGCTATCCCATATAAAAAGGAGTCAAATAGCGAC
>NZ_JBNLYC010000377.1:0-1696 GCF_050172015.1 Bacillus sp. GMa5/1
TACAAACTCCATAAACTTTATTATTAACCTTGTTTACTAAACACGATAAAATGAACAACCCTATTTGAACCGTTAAAATAATAGAGTAATAAGCTAAAAGTTCGTAATCAACCCCTTCCATAATATTAAACGCTACAACTATTAATATTATGGAAATAATAATTCCCAAAATGCCACCAATTAAACCTAATACGAATTCAGGTGTTCTTTTCAATTCAATCCCCCTTTTATGAACCACTAACAGCTTGTATATTTTTCCCATTCACCATCATACCAAATATTCACTGGAAAAACTATACAAATGTATTTTTTATTCTACTATACTTTGCTTCTAACTATAGATAGCTTGTAGCAGTCACAAAATCAAAAGCTTCAAAATTACTAACCGGTTTCGATACTTTTAGAAAGTAGACATACCTCTTGAATACAATTAGTATTAACATAAGAAATACGAAAAGCTTAAAAAGGCTTTCACATGAAGAAAGGAAGTTGCACAACTATGGATTTTAAAACAGTTATGCAAGAACTTGAGGCTCTAGGTAAGGAACGAACGAAAAAAATATACATATCTAACGGTGCGCATGAGCCAGTATTCGGAGTAGCTACAGGTGCTATGAAACCAATCGCTAAAAAAATAAAATTAAATCAAGAGTTAGCTGAAGAGCTTTATGCCACAGGTAACTACGATGCTATGTACTTTGCAGGTATTATTGCCGATCCAAAAGCTATGAGTGAGTCTGATTTTGATTGCTGGATAGACGGGGCATATTTTTATATGCTATCTGATTATGTAGTGGCAGTAACTTTATCGGAGTCAAATATTGCACAAGATGTTGCTGATAAATGGATTGCAAGTGGGGACGAGCTTAAAATGTCTGCCGGATGGAGTTGCTACTGTTGGCTTTTAGGAAATCGCAAAGACAATGAGTTTTCCGAAAGTAAAATTTTCGATATGCTTGAAATGGTGAAAGATACAATTCATCACTCTCCAGAACGAACAAAATCCGCTATGAATAATTTCCTAAACACCGTGGCAATTTCATATGTACCACTACACGAAAAAGCAGTCGAGATTGCAAAAGAAGTTGGTATAGTTGAAGTCAAACGTGATAATAAAAAAAGCAGTTTGTTAAATGCTTCTGAAAGTATTCAGAAAGAACTTGATAGAGGAAGACTTGGTTTTAAGCGTAAGTATGTAAGGTGTTAAAAGTATGAAGGTGTCAATGTAGGAGAGATTGACACCTTTTTTGTGGACATTACTAGACTAACGGAGCTGCAAGTTAAAGGGAACCAATCATTCATCTCCCACTATACATCTCAAACTTCTTCTTTCAATTTATATACCCTATCTCTTTTCTCATCATCTTTGATAAAAATAAGTTTTCCTTCTGTAACAAAACCTTCTAATAGTAAACATACTTGTCCATATGCTTTAGGCTTATTCGTAGTGAATCTTTCATCGGGTATTTTACCAGATCGTATTAATCGTTCACATAGCTCAAGCGCACTTATTTCTTCAGAATCAATTAATTCTAAAATATCTTTTTGTAATGGTGATAAAGGGGCTGGTACCTTACATACCTCATCTACCTCCACCTTTTCTTTTTCTTCTTCAAATAAATCTTCAAATGAAATTTGATTCATTACACCTGTTCCTTTCTAACAATTGATTTATATAACATGAATTGAATTCTAT
>NZ_JBNLYC010000378.1:0-1690 GCF_050172015.1 Bacillus sp. GMa5/1
CATATTCTTTGTCTTTTGTATTTGGTTTCTTCCATTGATTTCATATATGGTTATAGAATTTATAAAATGTAAAAATTATTATAACGAGATTAATGGCATATTAGAAAACTTGGAGAAAAAATATCTACTACCAGAGGTAGTAAAGGAAGCAAACTTTATACATGGGGAAAAGCTTAACGCTATACTGAAAGAACTAAGCAGAGACATGCATGAAAATGTAAAGTATTATAGAGACATACAGTTGGATTACAGAGAATATATAGAGACATGGGTGCATGAAATTAAGACACCAATAGCTTCTACAAAGCTTATAATTGAAAATAATCAAAATGAAGTAACGAATAAAATTGACTCTCAAATGGATCGAATCGAGGGGTTTGTAGAACAGGTTCTGTATTATTCTCGAAGCAATAACGTTAATAAAGACTATATTATCAAGCCAACCAACCTTGATAATGTAGTAAGGAATGTAATTAAAAGAAACTATAGGGATTTTATTCATAAGAGAATAAAATTAGATATACAGGATATTGGTGAAATCGTATATAGTGATGGGAAATGGGTTGAATTTATTATTAATCAAATAATAGGAAATTCTATAAAGTACTCAAATAACAAAGAACAAATGATACGTATATACTCAATTAAGAAAACTAACTCAGTGATACTAACTATAGAGGATAATGGAGTAGGGATAGTAACTAAAGATATAAATAGAGTTTTTGAGAAAGGATTTACTGGAGAGAATGGCAGGAGATTTAGCAAAAGTACAGGAATGGGCTTGTATCTTTGCGAAAAACTATGTTCAAAATTAGGATTGAAAATTGGCATTGAATCTGAAGTGAATAAAGGAACTAGAGTTACATTAATATTTCCTTTATCAGGTATGGTAACTTTTGAGTCTTATTTATAAAAGAAATGCTGCGTCTTCCCACGAATTTCATATGAAACTTATAAACAAATGCAAAACGGTATGAAAAGAGTAGAAATTCTCTTCATACCGTTTGTCTTATTTAGCCATTTAACATATTGTTATATTTAATTGTGTATCGAATGGATGTTAATCTGAAGTAGTCATCATTATTTTTGATGGCCACTAATACTTAACGTAAGATTTGATTCGGTTACTACACAGACCTCGTAAGCAAGAAATTGTACACTATATAAAACAGTAAAATAACTATCCGATCCCTTATCGTACAAGGAATCGGATAGTTTGTGTCCAAACGTACAATTTTTTTCTGATATGGTGCCCCCCTACAAGTTCTTTTTGTACTTCGGATTGACGAATAGTAAGTGTTATTGGGGATACCGCTAACATTTCAAAGATCGTCATATATTCTTTTGACAAAATGCTGTAGAAAGCTTAAGAATTCTTAAGAACTTTTACCCCTTTTTCTTAAGGTTTGGATTCTAGAGTATAATTATGAGTTCAAACCTGTGGGATGATTAGGTATGAAAACAATTCGCTTTCTCATTTCTATATATAATGCACTAAAAATCAATTGGTGCAGCTATTCCAAGTTCAAGGTTGCTTGGAGACAAAATAATTGAAGGAATTGATTTGAAGAAAGTAAATTACATTCTTAAATATGGACTGAGTACAGGTGTATTCGCAGAAAAATTAATTAAAAGAAGAAATCTCAACACAATTATTTTATTAATGAAAAATAATAAGGAATTTTATTTT
>NZ_JBNLYC010000379.1:0-1679 GCF_050172015.1 Bacillus sp. GMa5/1
TGTGCACACTAATGCATATTTTTTAGTGTCAATAAAAATATTATGTCAACAATATGAACTGTCACAAATCTTTATATATTATTGTGATTGATATCACATCACTTTTTTTCAATGGGTATTATGCTTAAGGTGTAATGAATGATTGGGAGAGGGTGGGATGATATGTTTTGTTATCAATGTGAACAAACGCCAGCAGGCGGATGTAAAGTAATGGGTGTGTGCGGCAAGAATGAAACGATTGCGAGTTTACAAGATACGATTGTGTTTGGGCTAAAAGGAATTGCAGCTTATCGCACACATGCTGCTCAGCTAGGATATACGGATGCATTTGTAGATGCTACAACACAAGAAGCTTTATATATGACATTAACAAATTCTAACTTTAACGAACAAGAGCATATTGATATGGCTATGAAAGTGGGGAAATCAGCTTTACGGGTGATGGAATTATTAGATGAGGCACATACGAATCATTTTGGTGTGCCAGAGCCTGTACAAATTACACAAAATCGTGTAGAAGGTAAAGCAATTGTAGTTACGGGTCATAATTTATTTGCACTAGAAGAACTATTAAAGCAAACAGAAGGAAAAGACATTAATATTTATACGCATTCTGAAATGCTACCAGCACACGGATACCCGCAGCTGAAAAAATATAAACATTTAAAAGGAAACATCGGTAAGGCATGGTATGATCAAAGACGCCTTTTTGAAAAATTTACTGGTGCCATATTAGCTACAACGAACTGTGTTATGCCAATTAAAGGCTCGTACTCTGATCGATTCTTTTCATATGACATTGCAGGTTTAGAAGGTGTACAAAAAATTGAAAATGATGATTTTACACCATTAATTCAAAAAGCACTAGAACTTCCAGAAGTACATATGGAGTCGGATGAACAGTTAGTGACAGGGTTTCATCATAATACAGTATTATCATTAGCTCCAGAAATTATTGATGCAGTAAAAGAGGGGAAAATAAAGCGTTTCTTTGTTATCGCCGGTTGTGATGCACCGGGAAAAGGCGGAGAATATTATCGTGAATTAGCAACGTCACTTCCGCCAGAAACGGTTATTTTAACAACTTCTTGCGGGAAATTCCGCTTTAATGATGTGGATTACGGTGTTGTACCTGGTACGGAAATTCCGCGTTACATTGATTTAGGACAGTGCAATAATTCAATTTCTACAGTGAAAATAGCGGCTGCTTTAGCTGATGCTTTCCAATGTGAAGTGAATGAATTGCCAGTAAGTATTGTGCTATCATGGTTTGAACAAAAAGCGGTTGCCATTTTACTCGGGCTATTTAGTCTTGGGATTCAAGATATTCGCATCGGTCCAAAGGCTCCTGAATTTATTTCACCTGGCGTGCTTGATGTATTACAAGAAACATTTGGTTTAAAACTAATTACAAATGCAGCAGAAGACATGGCTATGATGCTATCGTAACGGAAAAGATGTTTTTACTTAATTGTGGCTTTATAAATCATTTGTATGTGTGTGAGTAAACGCACATACAAATGATTATTAATAAAGAAAATCGCTATATCTATAAATTTTATAGAGCTTTTAAAGTGTAACACCACATGCCCATCACCTTAAGATTTTAAGTATCCCCAAAACGAAATTTCTACATGAATATCTATAATTTTACCTCTTTTTCATTTGATTTGAAAATA
>NZ_JBNLYC010000380.1:0-1634 GCF_050172015.1 Bacillus sp. GMa5/1
TTCTCTAAACGATAAATAACGGTATTACGGTGTAAAAATAAACGTTTAGCAGTTTCGGATATTGCACAATGAGTTTCTAAATAAACAGATAACGTGTGCAATAGTACAGCATGATCTTTCTCATTTTCATTTGCAAGTGAATGTAGTGTGCTCTCATAGAACCTTTTTAATTGTTCTTGTGGAATCATACGTAAAATCGCTGAGATTTCTTTTGCTTGATATATCTCAATAAATTCTTTACTCCCTGATATTTCACCGTAGTAAAATGCATCTGTTGCTTCTTTAAATGAATGAGATATATGTAACAATTGTTCGCTAGAATTAGCAATTCCAAAAGATATGCTTTTTTGAAAATATGTATAGATTTTCACCTGTATGTTTTTTAATAAAGAGATCATTCGTTCTTTTTCAATTTGTCTCCAAATGCCATCACAATTCACCAACAAAACATACATATCATCTTTTATGAATAAATGAACATTTGCAGTATAAGAATTTGGTTCTTCCTCTATCAAGTCATATATAAGATCCTTTTCTTCTTGATATTCCATAAATGACATAGTGAATTCTTTTATATCTATTTTTCCTATAATACAAATATATTTTTGATCAAATGATAAATTAAATTCTTTTCCTAGATTAATAATTTCATCTTGAGTAGAGAAAACACTATTAATTACATTCGTAAAAAATTCATCCTGAATGCGTCTTGAGTATTGTCTTAAAGAATGTTCTTTTATTAATTCAAAAGCAAGGACGTTTGCAGCTTGTTCAACAGCCAATACCATTGAACGATTTAAAGGTGAAATAAAGCCGTCTATAACTAAATAGCTGTATTGATTATTCTGTGTATAAATGGGAAAAATTGAAACTGTATCACGAGTTTTAGTAAGAAGAGAAAAAGTAACAATTTCTATTGTTGATAACGGTAGTTTACGCCCGTTTATAAAAAACTTCTTTAAATTTTGAATAGATGCTTTAGTGTTATTGTGTTCGGAAATAGGGCGTAAGTGATAGTCAAGTAGTACTACTGGTAACTGAATTAGTGATGATAAATTTTCCAAAATCATATTTATGCCTTTTCCACTTATAATATGATTTGAAAATTGTTGATGTATTTGCATTGCTTGATGTAATTCATTAGTTCGCATATCCAGAATATAACTTAAGGTTTGATTTACAAGATCTCCTAGTCCTATGTCAAATGGGAGCTCAATAATTGGAAAATAAATTTCATCTGCTAATGAAATAATTTCTTCGGGTATTTCTTGTAAAAACCGTTTAGTTTTTATACCTAATGCTGTACAACCTTGTTTCTTCATTTGTATGATAAGTTCTCGTAATGCATACATATCGTCTTTAAAATGATATGCACTTGTAACTAGCAATTCGTTTCTCTTTAAGAAATGAATAATATCAGGTGCATCCATCATATTAACGGTATAAACTTCTTGTTCTACACCCTTATGACCAGCGATAAGCTTAGCTTGATCGAAGATAGGGATTTTCATAATATCATATAGTTTCATTCGATTTCCTCCAAGGGTGACTTATGTAGGATATTAAGAGCCAAATTACTAAATAAGTAGATTATACTAACTCTTAGAATGTATTACAAAGTTTAAATGTAAATA
>NZ_JBNLYC010000381.1:0-1601 GCF_050172015.1 Bacillus sp. GMa5/1
GAATTGCAGAAGCAACGGAGCACATCGATGCTTACGTAATCAGCAATGAGGACTGGCACGACGCTGACGACGACAAAAAAGTTCGTCTTATGAATGCGGCAGATAGAACGCTAAAGAAAAAATTCAGGGGTAATACAATCCCTGATAACGCAATATACGAATTCGCGGCGTATTTAGCTATCGTTTACAACGACACGAACAAAATGCAGCAGCATGGTATTGCGTCATTCAGTGTTACGGGCGTAGGTTCTTTCACGTTCAAAGAAAACAATGTATCTAGTGCGGTAGGGCAGCCACTAAAAGATCTTATTCCTGATAGTGTAGTAGAGCTTATTGAAGAAGTAAACGACGATCTACACGTATCGGGTCGTAATGTGGGGTGGCTTACGTAATGGCAATCGTACCATTAAAACAAACAGTCACTAGACGAAGAGCGGTCGGAGATCTCGACATGTGGGGAAAACCCGAAGGGATCGAAGAAACCGAACTTACATGTCGTGCGGTCGAGGGGTCGCACACCACAACGGATCGAAATAGTCAAATGCACGGCGCAACGATCGTTGTCGATCTGAAATTATTGCTAGACAAGCTAGCTGATATCGGTTACGAAGATGAAATTGAGTACGTCAACGAAGCAGGAACGATTTACAAAGGTAATCCGAAGAACATTACAATTCAGCGGGATTTCACAGGTAAGCCGTTGCTGACGGTGGTGTTTATTTAATGGCAGGATTCACAATCGATTTTAGCAGCTTCGACGGAAATATGAATCGGATCGCAAACGACGTTAAACATTCGACTAAACAAGCTATGCAGGATTGCGTAGATGATCTCGCTAGGATCTCGTCAAATATTGCGCCTATCGATACGAGCAGTCTACGTAAATCACATAAAAAGACCGTCAAACAACAAGGCGATCAAGTAATCGGAGAAGTTTCGTTCTCGGCATTCGGACGCGGTAATTTTAATTACGCAATAGCCATGCACGAATGGTCGTATACGCCGAGTTCTACGGGATCTTTTAACGGTTATGCGGTCGGTAGTAAGTATTTAGAGCGACCACTTAAAGGGGAGTCACAAAAGTACTTACAGTGGTTGGGCGAAGGTGTTCAGAAAGGATTGAGGTAGTATGCGTGCACAAGACGTTATGACTTACGTTAAACCGATCATACCGAATACATACTACGCCTACACATATCCAACGAAGTCGAAAGACGAATGCGTCTTAATCGTACTACATGGCGGAATGCCTACACGAGAGACGGGCGTACGGCAGCCGACACTACAATTCCTTGTGCGTGGGAACGTTGGCGATGTAGCAACGGCAGAAACGAAAGCGTACGAGTTGTACGAAGAATTCAAGTATAAAAAAGACGTTATGATCGGCGATTGGTCGGTCTCGAAAATACAAGCATTACAATCCCAACCGATATGGACGGGAACGGACGAAGCGAAACGTCCTATCTTTTCGCTAAACTTTCAACTAACTATCAGGGGGTAATAATTATGGCTAAATCAAACACAATCAATGTACCGATCGGTGCTGCAATCGTAGAATACGGTGAAGGACAAGACATGGTTAAATTCGATATCACGAAAGG
>NZ_JBNLYC010000382.1:0-1592 GCF_050172015.1 Bacillus sp. GMa5/1
ATGTAGATATATTTAGTAATATATGTTATATTATTGATTTTTCACAAAAAATCCTAATATCATTATTAATAAATATCCAGTATGAAGATATTAGTCTATAAACTTATCTTCGTTATAAACATAGGTTTTAAATTACAAAAAAGCTGCAAAGCTTCCTTGGAACACTTTGCAGCCTTCTGTCTTTTTATTTCCTTTAGCAAAATAACGGTTAGTGTATTTTTTCAAATTAACAATATGGTACAAAGATTTCCATTGAGCTTTTGCTCACATATGTGTTTATAAAGTCTTCAAGAGCTATTTGTTTGAGCTGACATCAGACTAGTTTATCTGATTCAGAACTATACCGATAAAGTGCAACTTTAATCAGTGGGGGTTTTGTTCATCCCCACTGATTATTAGCCCACACCAATCGGGCTTTTACGGGCAGCCCGCCCCCCCACCTAACTTCTTTGCTTTCGCTGAATTTTTAGATGGAGGTCTTACTGCCCGGCAAATAGCGGGATAAATTCAGCACATGATTGTTATTAAAAAAATAGATATACTTTGTTTCTCCATTATTTTTCTAACTCCTAAAAATTGAAACTGTTCCGCTAACAAGATAATATCTGGTTAATCTCATACGTCTATTTGAATACAAGTTCTTTTTCTAGACAAATCACAAACTCTTTCTAGCGTAATAAGTCCAGTATTTTCATCTTTTGGGGTACTTACACCCATGTTTAAGTCTTTACATTGGAGACAGCAAATAACAAGCTTATATTATTGTATATTTTTCACGGTACTGCCTAGGAGTCATGCTAGTGATTTTTTTGAAAACTCTTATAAAATAACTTTGGTCATTAAAGTTAAGCCAAGCACAGATATCTGATAACGAATAAGTAGTGAGGGTTAATAATTTCTTTGCTTCTTCCACTCGTTCCCTTTGAATATATTCGCTTAAAGTAATTCCCATTTCTTTTTTAAATAGTTTAGACAGATAAGTAGGCGTAATTTCTAAATGATTAGCAAGTTCATTCAGAGATATTCCATCGTAAACATTTTTATTAATATGTTTTATACATGTAGTAACCGCGTAAGAATACTTTTTTGCATTGTATTCTTTCACACGATCTGCAAAGGTACGTAAAGCGTCCCCTGACAATCGCTTTACAGATTCTACACTATCTAATTGTTCCAGGGTTTGTATATATAAAATACTATGAGCAAAAGCAATATCTGGTGGCAGATTTCCTTCTATTGCATATCGAGTGGCTAAGGTAATCGCAATAATTCCAAGGTTTTTTTGATTCCTGAGCGGATCCTCTATTAGCATAAGTTCAACATCTTCTTGTGAAACCGCATACATATACTGTATTAACTTTTTTTTATTTCCTTCTTTGATAGTCGAAAAGAAATCATTTACTAATGCCATATTGTGTGTTTTAGGTTTGTTTTGTCGGCGTTTTAAAATATATAAATCAGGTTTCACAATTTTATTAGGAACTTCCTCTAGTACTTTATTTTTTTCCAAGACAATATCTACATCTAACTTTTCATTGAAAATCATGTAATGTAATAAAATTCCCATATCAATTAATGTAGTTTTTTTAATC
>NZ_JBNLYC010000383.1:0-1568 GCF_050172015.1 Bacillus sp. GMa5/1
AGAATCGAATTTCTAACTCAAAGGCACTTGCTATTGTTTTCAATAAATCTAATGGGTTTGTAAATTCTTTGATATTTATCGTGCGGAAGCTTGCATATTCCGTTACACCACGTTGCCACTTCGTTCCTTCTAAAGCGAAATCCAGCCATTGATTAACTGTGTATCCTTCTAAGGTTTGTGGTTTAATTACTTTTGCTTTTTTTAATTTCGTATGTTCACTGAGCGCATATATTTTTTTAGAACGATCTATAGAATCTTGTTCGCTTTCGTTTATCACATATGAAACAAACGATCCATCACGCACACGCTTTAAGACTATGTTTTGTTGCATTAACTTTGCTGCTTTATGTGTACCATCTGAAACCGTAAATTCGAATTGATCTACATTGTTTTTTAGTTCCCATTTATGGAGATCATCCCAATAGTCTTGTTCTTTGATTACTGCAATAATTTGTTCTGTTTTAAAATCAAAAATGTGTAAATCATTATTACTCATAGATATCTCTCCCTGTATGTCACTTCCACTTGTCCGATGTCAGAAGGGTAAACTTCAATTTGATTCATTCCTTTTTCTATATTTATAAAATCACCGAATAAATCTTTCGTATAGATTGCATCCTTGCCATTAATCTTGATACTAGCATCCGCCGTATCAATTTCTACTACATCACCTTTTCGCACAATGTAAGGCGCTTCAAGAGTGGTTGTTTTATTAAATTTCCAAACTTTGATGTCATTCACAGACGCGTTTAATCTTTTGACCTCTTGCCAACCACCGATATGAACCATAACTTGTGCTAACTGATTCTTTGAATACTTTTCTTCTACATCAAAATATTCACGATAAGATTCAGAATCATACACGCCACCTGGAAGAATCCGAGCAATATCTGCTGCCCAAAAGTTTCCCACACGCGTGAGCCGTAGACGACCAAAGAAATCATTCCAAGTCCAAGGGCTATCGCCAGTAGTAGATATGATATGATGCCCCTCTTTAATCTTCCCAGCTCTTATTTCACCGTAGTTACTCGCTACATTTAGGTGAACCTCTGCCATCGTCAATTTAGCTATAATATCCGAGTTTACATCCAATAAATAGATTTCTACACGCCCCATTGAATGGGCACTATTCTGATTCCAACACTCAACGATTGCTTCAATCGTGAAGTCTTGTAATGGTTCCTTTAAACTCTTTCTAGCAACCCCGCCATGCCATTTACTACCTGCACCAAAGTTATCAATTACAAAACGATCACCATCTGATTTTAGAGTGCCTGTATTTTCACCTTCGTCAGTGTTTGGACCGTTTTGAGTCCAACCGACCATTGTTTTCATTTCATCGTGCATAACAAGTTGTTCTTTTTCGACTGTTCGTTCTTCCACAGAAACAGGATATCCCATACGAAAATGTTGCATTTCTTCTTCCTTCTTTCGTGAAATATCAATAAATGTGGATGGGTTTTCCACTTTAATTGTGAACTTAGGATCAGAATATTTACTCCCATTATTCGATATATTTGTGATTAATCTACTTCCCTCTAATCTGAAATCTATATTTCTATTCGGGC
>NZ_JBNLYC010000384.1:0-1562 GCF_050172015.1 Bacillus sp. GMa5/1
AGTTTGGTTAAGTTAGAAAGGGCGCACGGTGGATGCCTTGACACTAGGAGTCGATGAAGGACGGGACTAACGCCGATATGCTTCGGGGAGCTGTAAGTAAGCTTTGATCCGAAGATTTCCGAATGGGGAAACCCACCATACGTAATGGTATGGTATCCTTATCTGAATACATAGGGTAAGGAAGACAGACCCAGGGAACTGAAACATCTAAGTACCTGGAGGAAGAGAAAGCAAATGCGATTTCCTGAGTAGCGGCGAGCGAAACGGAACATAGCCCAAACCAAGAGGCTTGCCTCTTGGGGTTGTAGGACATTCTATACGGAGTTACAAAGGAACGAGGTAGACGAAGCGACCTGGAAAGGTCCGTCGTAGAGGGTAACAACCCCGTAGTCGAAACTTCGTTCTCTCTTGAATGTATCCTGAGTACGGCGGAACACGTGAAATTCCGTCGGAATCTGGGAGGACCATCTCCCAAGGCTAAATACTCCCTAGTGATCGATAGTGAACCAGTACCGTGAGGGAAAGGTGAAAAGCACCCCGGAAGGGGAGTGAAAGAGATCCTGAAACCGTGTGCCTACAAATAGTCAGAGCCCGTTAACGGGTGATGGCGTGCCTTTTGTAGAATGAACCGGCGAGTTACGATCCCGTGCGAGGTTAAGCTGAAGAGGCGGAGCCGCAGCGAAAGCGAGTCTGAATAGGGCGTTTAGTACGTGGTCGTAGACCCGAAACCAGGTGATCTACCCATGTCCAGGGTGAAGTTCAG
Source organism: Bacillus sp. GMa5/1 (assembly GCF_050172015.1). Lineage (NCBI taxonomy): Bacteria > Bacillati > Bacillota > Bacilli > Caryophanales > Bacillaceae > Bacillus > Bacillus sp. GMa5/1. Next base: position 764 of record NZ_JBNLYC010000384.1, read on the forward strand.
GTAACACTGAATGGAGGCCCGAACCCACGCACGTTGAAAAGTGCGGGGATGAGGTGTGGGTAGCGGAGAAATTCCAATCGAACCTGGAGATAGCTGGTTCTCCCCGAAATAGCTTTAGGGCTAGCCTTAAGTGTAAGAGTCTTGGAGGTAGAGCACTGATTGGACTAGGGGTCCTCATCGGATTACCGAATTCAGTCAAACTCCGAATGCCAATGACTTATCCTTAGGAGTCAGACTGCGAGTGATAAGATCCGTAGTCAAAAGGGAAACAGCCCAGACCGCCAGCTAAGGTCCCAAAGTGTGTATTAAGTGGAAAAGGATGTGGAGTTGCTTAGACAACTAGGATGTTGGCTTAGAAGCAGCCACCATTTAAAGAGTGCGTAATAGCTCACTAGTCGAGTGACTCTGCGCCGAAAATGTACCGGGGCTAAATACACCACCGAAGCTGCGGATTGATACCAATGGTATCAGTGGTAGGGGAGCGTTCTAAGGACAGTGAAGTCAGACCGTAAGGACTGGTGGAGTGCTTAGAAGTGAGAATGCCGGTATGAGTAGCGAAAGACGGGTGAGAATCCCGTCCACCGAATGCCTAAGGTTTCCTGAGGAAGGCTCGTCCGCTCAGGGTTAGTCAGGACCTAAGCCGAGGCCGACAGGCGTAGGCGATGGACAACAGGTTGATATTCCTGTACCACCTCTTTATCGTTTGAGCAATGGAGGGACGCAGAAGGATAGAAGAAGCGTGCGATTGGTTGTGCACGTCCAAGCAGTTAGGCTGATAAGTAGGCAAATCCGCTTATCG
>NZ_JBNLYC010000385.1:0-1542 GCF_050172015.1 Bacillus sp. GMa5/1
ATATTATTTAATTGTAGTTAGCATCTAAATATCAGAGTAGATACGTAAAGGAAATACACTAAGTTCTTTTCTTAATTCTACAAAATATAATTATTGAATTTGAGAAAACAGTGAAGTACTTCAAAATACAGTGGTAGTCAATGCGAGGACCAAGCTGGAAAAAGATTTAAAATAAAGCGAAAGTAACAGGAGATACTGTACCACCGCAAGAAACAACAGTCAAAGTTCCAATTCAATCATTTATACAAATTGAATTCAAAAAATAAATACTGCTAATTTAAATGTGAAACTGAAAAACTATTTTGCTCCAAATTTTAGAAAAAGATAATAAAGAAGTTGTGAAATTGGAAACAGATGAAAGCGATACGGCTATTTTTGAAGCACTATGCTTTGAAAAGTACAAGGTGGAGGAAATTCAAGTACTCAATTAAATATTTAATTGAGAGAAAGGTCTTTTCATCAACTAAAAATAAAAAACGAATGGAATATTCAAAAACATGACACTATATTACTGGTCGTAACAATAGTTTTACTTTCCACAAAAGAGGAAAAATATATAGACTTTACAAATACTAAGAATAGCAAACTAGATAGTTTTATTACCGCATCACATAAAGTGAAACTTTAATCAGTGGGGGTTTTGTTCATCCCCACTGATTATTAGCCCTCACCAATCGGGCTTTTACGGGCAGTAAGACCTCCACCTCAAAATTCAGCGGAAGCAAAGAAGTTAGGTGGAGGTCTTACTGCCCGGCAAATAGCGGGATAAACTTATTATTAATTTCCAAATACAATAGTTTTTAATCAACAAAAAACTTCAATAATTAAGGTGCACAGTAAATTGACCTCAAAACAGTAATTACTACAATATCAGTTTTTACTTATTCTATAAAAAAGAAATATCACTTAATAATTATTACTTTATATCAATTTAGACATAAAACATTTTATTATATCGGCTTAAGTATTATGAAATTAAAATTACAAATAACACCAAAACTCTTTTAAGGGCTCGCACATCGTTCGTATCGGGTTGATTATCTTTTGATACCTATGTCATTAACACAACTAAAAAAGTTTATTACAAAGGAATCTGAGAGGTTTTTTCAATTTCGAAATTTATTTTTTTGTAAATTAAAGGAAAAATAATCCATATATATATACGGATTATTTTCTTAGTGTACTCTGTATTGACCTGTTAACTGTTTTTCAGCCATTCGAACTAAGCGTTTTGTAATCTCTCCACCGATCCGAACCATTGCAGATGATGTGATGTATCAGGTTCCAGTGTGGCTCCTAGTTCAAAAGCAATTTCATACTTCATTTGCTCAATAGTACTTGTAGTAGCAGAAATAAGAATTTCATTTGTATTACTTTCTCATCTTTGAATATTTATAAATAACATGTACCTAATTATGCTATTTATGCATGAGCAGCCTAATTTATTCCAGTATTTTTATAGAAACCCTTTCCTTCCCCTTATTCCACCAATTAAATTTGAAAAACAAATGTAAATTGCATTTCAATATAACAATAAAAGCT
>NZ_JBNLYC010000386.1:0-1528 GCF_050172015.1 Bacillus sp. GMa5/1
TCTTTCCAATGTCTTAATGGTTTTAATCCATTTAGGATAATGCAATCTTTACTTAACACTGAATATTTAGGTCTATTGGCTATTTGCGGGAATTCTTCCGTCGTTAAGGGAATTATATTGATATCTCTATTGAAGTCTTTAAAAAATTCAACTGCAAACTCATGCCATGAACATATTCCCTCGTTTGTCACATGATATAATCCGTATTGATCCGTCTCTATTAACTCTGCAATAAAATTTGCTAAATCTAGTGCATAGGTAGGTGAACCAAACTGGTCAGATACCACGCGGACTTCACCGTATAGATTTGCTATTTTTCCTATCTTAGCGATAAAGTGACCGTCTCCCTTTCCAAATATCCACGAAGTTCTAATAATAAAATGATTATTCGTGTATTTTGTTACTAAATGTTCTCCAGCCAATTTTGTTTCTCCATATATATTTAATGGATTAGGACGATCCACAAGATTGTATGGTGTATGTTTTTCGCCATCAAACACATAATCCGTACTAATATATACAAATTTACATTTTATTCTTCCTGCAGCTTGAGCAATATATTTGGTACCTAATACATTTACTTCATATGCCAGCCCTTTATTTTTCTCTGCCCCATCTACATTTGTAAATGCTGCACAGTGTAAAATTACATCTGGCTTTAACCTATCAAGATAAGAGCTAACTCTTATTTTATTTGTAATATCTAACGTGGTTCGATTCACACCATATAGCTCATGATGTGTTCTGCTGAGAACTTGTATTAAAGTTTGTCCTAGTTGCCCCTCTACTCCCGTTATCAGTATCTTCATTTTAAAATTCCTCGTTTAACTTATGTAATTTTTACCTAATAAAATTCATTCCCACCACGTACGGTTATCTATATACCACTTAATTGTTTGAGTGAGTCCATCATCAAATAGATATTGTGGTTTCCAACCTAATTCTTCTTTCAACTTAGTAGCATCCATGGCGTAACGTCTATCATGTCCTAAGCGATCTGAGATAAATGTAATTTGTGATTGATCTTTATTTAGGAATTTGAGTATTTTTTGTACAATATCTAGATTTGTATATTCATTATCTCCTCCGATATTATAAATGTGCCCATCTGCTCCACCATGCAGAACTAAATCAATAGCTACACAGTGATCCTCTACATGAAGCCAATCTCTTATATGTAATCCATCACCGTATAGAGGAATATCTTTATTATTTAACGCATGAGTTATTGTTAATGGTATTAATTTTTCCGTGAACTGATAAGGACCATAATTATTGGAACAACGAGTTATATTCATAGGTAAACCGAATGTCTCATGATACGCTCGTACCATGAAGTCTGCACTAGCTTTACTTGCACTATAAGGACTATTAGGAGCTATTATTGTATGTTCTGTAAATGCACCCGTTTGAGATAATGTCCCATATACTTCATCTGTAGAAATTTGTACAAACTTTTTCACTTTTGTTTTATATGCTGAGTGTAATAAGGCTTGTGTACCTAATATGTTAGTTTGGACAAAGATAT
>NZ_JBNLYC010000387.1:0-1525 GCF_050172015.1 Bacillus sp. GMa5/1
ACTTTTAGCATTGATGGTTTTAAAGAGAATCATGATCGAAACAGAGTCTTTGTCAATGGAATGCCCACCTTTGAACGAGCGTTCAAAAATATTAAAAGACTTCAAGAAAAGAAAAAGGAACAAAATATAGAACAAGTTATTAGTTTTAATTGCTGCTTTGACCAATATACCGACGTATATAAAGTAGCGAAATTTTTCGAGGAAAACTATGATTTATTTAATCCGTTTTTTGTTCTTTATAATCAAATTAATCCATTTGATACATTATATTTTGATTGGTGTGAGGAACAAGTTAAAACTGGAAAATGGAATTTTGATAAAAATAATTTCAAAAATGCTATGCAGAAAATTGAACACGAATTATATGAATCTGAAACATGTGATGATCATTTTCAACAAGTGGCTGGTCCGCTAGTAATGAAAGATTTTGTTCTTTCAATAAGAAATAAGGATGGACAACAACAAATTACCCGAAATAGTTGCATTCCTACTAGTAAAATAGCTGTTTCTCCTGATGGCACTCTAACATTATGTGAAAAAATGTGTAAAAAGTATCCGATAGGTACTGTTGAAAAGGGTTTAAATTGGAAGCTTGTAGATAGTGTTACTGAAAAATTAGTTCAACATTTTAATAGTGACTCATGTAAATACTGTCCGATTAGAACAATGTGTGAGGCATGTTTTATGTTTCTAGATGAAACTGGAAGAATTAAACCATCATTTTGTAAATCTAAGAAGGTAGCGGTTAAAAAAAATTTAGAAGATTATTTTACAAAGAAAGAAAAAGGTTTTGATGTAATGAAGGTTTACAATCATACTAGTGATCTTGATTCTGTCAAGGAGATGATGAAATGAAAAAATATTTCAGATTGTATCCATATTGTCACTTAGAGATAGGAAAAAATAATTCGTGTTTGTATGATATCAGTAGCGGAAAAATGATTAAAATAAACAAAGAAAACGCTGAATTATTAAAACGATGTCAGGAAAATGAACCCCTTAGTTCCATTGATATAGAATTGGGTATTTTAGATGAATTAATGAATTTGAATTTAGGTGCATATTACGATAATCCACAATTTATTGAACCATTTTTTGAAACTAACGAAACAAAAAACAGAATATTCATAAAAAACAACACTCTAAGACAAATGTTCATTTTAACCTCCACAGATTGTAACATGAATTGTAAGCACTGTAATGTGGATTCAAGCATTTTTCGAAAGACAGGATGTAAAATATGGCCCAAAAATATTAATTTTAATATATTAACCCAATCGCAGTGGAGAATAATTTTAGAAGCATTTTATAATCTTCATGGAGAAGAGCTCCTATTCATTGGTGGAGAACCATTTTTAGAATTTAATTTCATTAAAACTATCGTAGGAATTGCTAAAAAAATTGGCATCTCAAAATTTTCAATATTCACTAATGGAAGCATTCTTGATGATGATATACTTAGATTTTTGATAGAATATGAAATAAAAGTGTACATACAAGTGTTTGAAGCTGATGAAAATAAATT
>NZ_JBNLYC010000388.1:0-1494 GCF_050172015.1 Bacillus sp. GMa5/1
AAAGAACTTCCACCAAAACTTACAAATGGAAATGGAGTACCTGTAAGAGGAAATAGTCCCGTAATACCACCTAAATTTACAACTGATTGCATACCAATCATACATCCTATACCAATTGCTATAAAACTGCCGAATGGATCTACACATAATTGTGCAATTTTTAAGGAGCGAAGTACTATAGTCAAAACTCCAACCAATAGAATAAATACACCAATAAATCCTAGTTCTTCAGAAACTATTGCCATTATAAAATCAGTGTGTGGTTCTGGAAGATAACCTGTTTTTTGTATGCTATTTCCAAATCCACGACCAGTGATTCCTCCAGAGCCCATGGCAATAAAAGAGTTTACAAGCTGGTATCCATTTCCTTGCGCATCAAGAAAGGGATTGAAAATCGTAGTAATACGTGTCTTTTGAACTTCTGATAAACTATATTGAATCAAATAATATAAAATAGGTAACCATAAAATAGAACCGATGGTAGTTCTTTTGATTAGTAGATTTATATTTATTCCTGAACAAAGAAATATGCTAAAACCTATACCTAATATTAAAAGTGCAGATCCTAAATTTGGTTGTTTAAAGATAAGAAAAAAAATTGTAGCTAAAAAAAATAAAAGTTTTCCGATACCACTCCAGTTATTTTTAGCTTGTTCTTGTCGCAATGCAAAAAAACGGGCTGTTACAAGGATTGTTCCTAACTTAAGAAATTCAGCTGGCTGTATTCCAAAGATCCATGATTGAGCATTATTTACCACTTTTCCTTTCCATAAAACCATAATTAATAAAAAAATCCCCCCAACCATAATACAGATTGAGACTATTCGTTTTTTCCATATTTCATATGGGAGTAAAGCACAAATTATTAATCCTATTGTTCCTAAAAGTAGCTTTGTTAATTGAGAATCAACAAAATGTCTACTGTTATAACCGTAATGTTGAACAGCGACAATGGAGCTTGCACTATACATCATGATAATACCTAAAGTACATGTTATGAATAGAGGAAGGAGCAATAGATAATCGAGTTTTAATATTTTTTTCATTTTAATATCCTCCTGATTTAAAACAAAACATAATATTACATTTGCTAATGAATAGAATCTTGTTCTCGTTAATTACTAAATATGACTTTTGTTTAGGAAGATTCTATCGCTTATTCCCTGTTCTTTACGCAAAAAATCCCCCTAGTATGTAACTAGAGGGATTCAAAATGGCATGACTAAATAAGGCTTTTTTCCCTCTAGTAGAGCTTTGGCACTATACAACGTAAAGTAATGAAAATTCATTACTTAGCTATCTTAAGAAGAGCCTTAATCCGACAATTCCTGTTCTACCCATTGGCGTCTTTCGACATTTTTGGGCAATAGCCTGTGTTTGCATAGGAGCCTCACCTAACAGGTTAAGCAATATAAATTTTATGTGTTTGTTTCGTGTAGCAAGCATAAATATATTTTTTTTGCTTGTCAAGCAACCATATTGCTAATTTTATTT
>NZ_JBNLYC010000389.1:0-1490 GCF_050172015.1 Bacillus sp. GMa5/1
TATTTCTTTTAAAAATGTGTTGAACACACATTATATTTCATATTAATATTTTTATGTAGATTTAAAACGGGAAAGAGAGTGGAAAGTATGGGCCGTAAATGGAACAATATTAAAGACAAAAAAGCATCAAAAGATGCAAATACAAGCCGTATATACGCGAAATTTGGGCGTGAAATTTATGTGGCAGCAAAACAAGGCGAGCCAGATCCAGAATCAAACCAAGCGCTAAGAGTTGTATTAGAGCGTGCGAAAACATACAATGTTCCAAGAACAATTATTGATCGTGCAGTTGAAAAAGCAAAAGGCGGTTCAGAAGAAAATTATGACGAGCTTCGTTATGAAGGATTCGGACCAAATGGAGCTATGGTTATTGTAGATACACTTACAAATAACGTAAACCGTACTGCAGCAGATGTACGAGCTGCATTTAGCAAAAATAGTGGTAATATGGGTGTGAACGGTTCTGTAGCTTACATGTTTGATGCGACAGCTGTTATCGGCCTTGAAGGTAAAACATCAGATGAAGTTCTTGAAATTTTAATGGAAGCAGATGTAGATGCACGTGACATTCTAGAAGAAGAAGATTCTGTTATCGTGTATGCTGAACCAGATCAATTCCATGCAGTACAATCTGCACTTAAAGGTGCTGGCGTTGAGGAGTTTACAGTTGCAGAATTAACAATGCTTGCACAAAGTGATGTAACACTTCCTGAAGATGCTCAAGCACAATTTGAGAAAATGGTTGATGCATTAGAAGATTTGGAAGATGTTCAACAAGTTTATCACAACGTAGACTTAGGAGAGTAATACGATAGATGACCCTTTTCGCTTAGCGGATAGGGTCTTTTTTTATGAAGTTAATTAAGGTGATGAAGTATTAAAGATATTTTGTTGTAGGTAGTGAATATGATTATAGGGATATATAAAATATTCATTATCTCTAGGAGGCTTAATATGGAACATAAGACACCAAAGCATATAGTTGCTGTAGCAGGTTATTTAACAAATGAAAAAAATGAAGTGTTATTAACAAAAGTGCACTGGCGAGCTGATACGTGGGAGTTGCCAGGAGGACAGGTAGAAGAAGGCGAAGCGCTCGATCAAGCTGTCTGTAGGGAAATAAAAGAGGAAACAGGGTTAACGGTGAAGCCTATCGGAATTACAGGGGTTTATTATAATACCTCTATGCATATTCTAGCTGTTGTTTTTAAAGTAGCATATATAAGTGGTGAAATAAAAACTCAACCTGAAGAGATACAAGAGGCTAAATTTGTTGATTTAAATGAAGAGAACATAGATGAGTATATAACGCGTCCTCATATGAAATCCAGAACGCTTGATGCAATGAGAGCAACACATTTTATTCCGTATGAAACGTGGGAAGTACAGCCGTATAATTTAATAGGAAGATTGTAAAGAAAAGAGTAGCCGATTTGAGATACATTCGAATCACTACTCTTTTTTGTATACTGTTTAAGAAAAAGGTCAAA
>NZ_JBNLYC010000390.1:0-1484 GCF_050172015.1 Bacillus sp. GMa5/1
TGTGTTGGAATTGACCTTTTATAGACTGTGGCAACAGAAGGATGTCATAAAACTAGGATTTGATATTGTAGCATTTCATTTGTGAAAAGTATAACATGATTAAACAAGAATAGATGTGTCAATCCTTAGAACATTGGTTATAAGTTAATTTTTCAAGTATATATAATATTTAATGAGCCGATAGAATTCATCATACATCACTATCAATAATTAACGCTTTTTTAATAATAAAAAAGATGTCCAAAAAAATTATATTTTTTAGACATCCTTGTAATCTATTTTATTAATAATCCCGTAGGAGTAACTTGATATGTTTTTTTCTTACCCACAAATTCCTGTTTACTATTCTCAAGATTAGTAAGTGTGGCACGTGTCTTTTCCTTTTGTGCTTCTCCCTCTATATGAGTAAACTCTATATAATCTCCTACTTTGACGGGAACGGTTTGGCTTTCAGCAGCTTGTTGTCTACTTCCTACAATTTCTTTATTGTACAAAATATTTCCTGATGAATTTTGAACTTTAATGCTTGCATACGTACTAGTAAAATAGGAATGAGGTATACCCGTTTCTATTTTAATCTGCATTTTTTCTGTTAATTTGTTATACTCTACTTTTGCGATTTCTCTATCACTATATCCTTTTAAAGACCACGCAAATTGATTTCCATCTAAAACTGTTGTTTCTGGCATTTTCTCTACTTTCTTCAGGCCTTCTTTTGTAACTTCGTACATGGCTTTTTTTCCAAAACTCTCTTGTTTACTATTATCTACATTTGTGAGAGTAGCTCTATGCACACCTTCTAGATGTGTTAACTCTATATAATCTCCTACTTTGACTGAAACTTTTTGTGATTCAGCATTTTGTTGTTTGTTTCCGTAAATATCCTTATTGTATACTACTTTCCCTGATGAATTTTGTACTTTAATACTCGCATATGTTTCATTAAAATAATGATGTGGTATGCCTGATTTTAATGAAACTTGCATTTCTTCTGTCGACTTATTGAAATTGATTTTAGCAAACTCAAAATCACTGATTCCTTTTAGCGACCATGCAAATTGATTTCCATCTAGAATTGTTGCTTCTGGCATTTTTTCTACTTTCTTCAGACCTTCTTTTGTAACTTCGTATATGGCTTTTTTTCCAAAGCTCTCTTGTTTACTATTATCTACATTTGTGAGAGTAGCTCTATGCACACCTTCTAGATGTGTTAACTCTATATAGTCTCCTACCTTGACCGAAACTTTTTGCGATTCAGCATTTTGTTGTTTGTTTCCATAAATTTCTTTGTTATAGACCACTTTACCTGATGTGTTTTGCACTTTAATACTTGCATATGTACTATCAAAGTAGTTATGTGGTACACCTGCTTTTAGATCAATTTGCATTTCTTCTGTTGATTTATTTAAATTTACTTTTGCGAATTCAAAATCTCCAATCCCTTTCAGCGACCATGCAAACTGGTTTCCTTCTAAAATATTATT
>NZ_JBNLYC010000391.1:0-1449 GCF_050172015.1 Bacillus sp. GMa5/1
TTATATACTTTTATTTAAATGTTCAATCTCATCTTGCAATTTTTTAAATTGCTCAAAATGCATGGTAATAGATTGGCTACTACCATAATCAACATTTTGTTTCACTAATATAACACCCGTATCATGAAAAAGCGCTTCAAGTTCTTTCCTAATAGACACTTTCGCAATATGGGCTGTTTTAATTGCAGATAAAATTGCAATTTCATTAAACTTTAATTTTATTTCATTTGGACAAAATGCGTCTTCAACTAATATAACTTCATTACTATAAATTAATGCAACAAGATTACTTGATTTGGCATCTGTTAAATCAACTTTTTTCATAATATCTTTCATTACATTTTGCCTCCTTTATTTTCATATATATCAATTATACAAATTTTTTCAAAAAATTACTCAACTTTATTATATTAATTTTAACACACTTTTATTGAAATCCACGCTCCAAACGTTTTACTATTCCACAATTTTTATTGTATGAACCATCTGGACTATAACTCCATATAGTAATGTTAACAACTTATTATAAAGCAGGTGAAAATTATGCCATCAGTTGTAGGAAATTTAGTTGTACAAAATAGCAATGGATCATTTAACTTAGGTGATTTCTACAACGTATCTCCGAAAGAAAATACGAAAGCTTATAATGGTTCCGGCGCATCAAACGTTGGTTTTGTTGTTAATACTTTTAACGGTGTTAGCGCGACCAATACATTTGATTCTGACCTTGCAGATCAAAACCAAGTGGGTACAGCCTAATCTTATGTTCAACTTTCTGTATAGAAAATTTTAATTTGTCTATACTATAATCAGGCTGGTTGACAGCTCTTGTCGATTTTGGAGTACCCTATCTTTTTCTCCCTTTCCCTGGGGCTCAGCAGCTAGCACAAAGCTAGCTGCTTTTTCTTGTATTATTTTTCTCATAAATCAGAAATAAAAAAAGCTGCCATTTAATACTCAGCTTCTTTTACGTTATTTCAATAATATCCATAGCGTTAAATACGTAAGTTTTATAAAAGGCGTCTGTACAAATTACAATTTGTTTTACCGGATTGATATGTACAACAGTCATGTAGCTTGTTAGTATGTAACCATCTTCAAAATATGTTACCAATATTTCTTTCTCAGACAGTAATGACGTTAATAATTTATCAGAAATTCTCTCTTTTGCTTCATTTGTTAAAAGCGGTTTTTGTACTTTTAATTTCTCTCCAATAATCTTTCTCATATTTAAAAGTTGTTCGGACATTACTGTAAACGGAACCCACTCTCTTTCTTCTTTTTGTATCTTTACATCGTTCATTTTTTATCTCCTTGATCATTTATACATTTATTTAGCCATACTATCCCTTAGTTATTTTTAATACTTACTAAACTCGAATTTACTTCTAAACTATAATTAGGTTACTTCTTAAAAGAACATTCGTTCCTATTATACACGAACTTACG
>NZ_JBNLYC010000392.1:0-1409 GCF_050172015.1 Bacillus sp. GMa5/1
ACTTCAATAGTATTTGCTGATAGACATTCAGGTTATTCATATGACTCCGATTTAGGTTATCGAAATCCAAACTGGATGTCAAAATTGGAAGATACAAAAAGAATGAGCGAATTATCTATTCCAGGTACTCATGGTTCTATGGCTTTACATGGAGCGAGTTTTATTGATGAGAATTTGACAAGAAATCAAACAATGCCCCTACCTCAGCAGTTCAATGCAGGAATACGGTATGTAGACATGCGTGTTAAACGTGTGAAAAATTCTTTTGCCATGCAGCATGGTATCGTGAATCAAAAAGCAATGTTTGAAGATGTATTAAAAGAAACAATCCAATTTTTAAGAGAAAACCCTCAAGAAACAATTTTAATGCGTTTAAAAGAAGAAACTGATCCAGAGAACGGCTCACAGTCATTCGAGGAGATATTTAAAAGTTATAAAGACCGTAATGTGTCCTATTTTTGGGAACCTAATTCTGTGCCATTTTCAGAAAGAAATAACCCTAAGTTAGGAGATATCCGTGGAAAAATTGTAATACTACAAAACTTCTCAGCAGTTGAAGAATACGGAATTAATTATGAATCATTAAATATCCAAGATAATTTTGAAGTTAGCGCTGGACCGGATGGAATGTATGAGAAATGGAGTGCAGTAAAAAACCAGCTTCTAAAGGCAAATAACGACTCTAACAATAATCATATCTATCTCAACCATTTTAGTGGTACAGGTGGCGCTACAGCATTATGGAATAATTATTATCCTTGGTTTGTTGCAAGTGGAAAGGAAAATCGAGATACTGGTAGTAATCCACAGTTAATTCAAAAAAACACAACAAATGAATGGAAAGACTTCCCTCGTGATACAAATGGTCAAGTATTTTATGGTGGAATGAATACAATGGGGACAGATTTCATACTACAAGGTGGTATCAGACATTCTGGTATCATTGCAGCTGATTTTCCAGGTCCAGGTTTAATAGATAGCATCATTAAATTAAATGGGATAAACGTTAATGAAAAAGAGATATTAATTTCCCAAATTTCTTCTGACTCTAAGCCATTGCCTGGAGAAAAGAACCGATCCAGCCAAAACTTTAGTATAAATAATTTACCCCCAGGGACAATCGGTTTAAAATGGATTATTGAGCCTACCCAAGGAGAGACTTCTGACAGTATCTCTTTCAATATTATGGTCGATGTTTCTCTGGGTCTAGATCGTGTTAGTTGGAGCAATATTTCAAATGAGTCCAGGACTGTAGCAGATACAAATTCTAAATATTATATCGCAAATCCAAGTGGTGTGAATCAACCATTTACAGTAAAAGTATATGCTATCACCAATTAAATTTTTTAAAGGATTTCTTTATCCCTCCGTCGGCTTAAGAAGTTCAATTACCTTATGTATCAAAAGAG
>NZ_JBNLYC010000393.1:0-1405 GCF_050172015.1 Bacillus sp. GMa5/1
ATTAGATAAATTTCCTGCATATGTTAATAAATCTACATTTACAATTTGGTATTGAGGATATTTCTTTAACATATACCGAATAAAATTACTACCAATAAATCCTGCCCCACCCGTTATTAATAATTTCAATTAAAATCATCTCCATAAACAAAGTTGATATTAGTATCTTTTAAACTAGGTAGTTTTCTATCTTTTTCTGATAAAATTGGTTGATTAGTTGGCCAAAAAATCCCTATCGTTTCATCATTCCATAGAATTCCGCCTTCATGGTTAGGTGAATAATACTCATCTACTTTATACTGGACAATAGTATTAGGTTCTGTAGTACAAAAACCATGTGCAAACCCTTTAGGAACGGTAAGTAGACGGTTATTATACTCACTTAAAATTGTTCCGAACCATTGCCCATACGTTGGAGAGCCTTTTCGGATATCTACCACTACATCGTAAATAGAACCAGAAATGCAGCTTACTACCTTCATTTGGGCTTTAGGATTCAACTGATAATGCAGCCCACGTATCGTGCCTGTGTGAACAGATAATGATTGATTATCTTGTACAAAGTCTCCCTGTAAATCTAAAAGTTCAAATTTTTTCTTGTTACATGTTTCTATGAAGTAACCACGTTTGTCACTGCATTTATCAAGCTCTATAATAAAAACACCATCTAATGCTGTATGAATTTTACGCATTCTTCTCTCTCCATTCATTTAAATGCTATTGATGGGCAACCCTTAATAAATATCGGCTGTATTGATTTTCCTTTACCGAATTTGCTATTTTTAATAGTTGTTGCTTAGTTATATATTTCTTTTTAAATGCAATTTCTTCTAAACAAGCTACTTTTAAACTCTGTCTTTTCTCAATTGTTTCTATAAATTGTGCTGCTTCTAATAATGATTCGTGTGTACCTGTATCCAGCCATGCATAGCCTCTTCCCAATAATTCAACTTCTAATTCTCCCATTTCAAGATATTCTTTGTTGATATCTGTTATCTCTACTTCCCCACGATTAGATGGTTTAATGTTTTTTGCTATTTCTATCACACGTTTATCATAAAAATACAGGCCAGTTACTGCATAGTTTGATTTTGGTTCCTTTGGCTTTTCCATGATATCAATCACATGCTTTTTAGAATCAAACTCTACTACCCCAAAGCGCTCTGGATCATTGACATAATAACCAAAAACTGTAGCGCCCCTAGTCTTCTTAACAGCCTTTTCTAGTAATTCTGTTAGTCCATGACCATAAAAGATATTATCGCCAAGGATTAAAGCTACATTATCATTTCCAATAAACTCCTCAGCTATAATAAATGCTTGTGCTATACCTTCTGGATAAGGCTGAACAGTATATGAAAGGGTAATTCCATATTTTGAACCATCACCTAACATTTGCTCAAAT
>NZ_JBNLYC010000394.1:0-1400 GCF_050172015.1 Bacillus sp. GMa5/1
TCATTTGAAACGTGGTTTAAAGGAAGTATATTCCTTCAACATGGAAATCACTTCTGTATATATAGCCGAACTAAGTTCGCTGCAGACTGGTTAGCGTCACATTATAAAGATATAAACATCGAGTCCTTATAAGAATGTAAACATTTTGATAAGGATATTCATGCACTTGTTTTTGACTACATGGAAGTAGAAGGCGTACAACAAAAAGAAGAGTGAAATCTCACTCTCCTTTTTTTATCACTCAATTGGGTGTCTTTTCTTTGATTAATGCCTTGTTCCCCCGTAGCATCCAATGCCCTTATGATAACCATAACCTTTAAAGTACCAAGTGATACCTGATGATGGATCAGTAAAAGCGTTAGCGAAAATCCCATCTGCATTTCTCAATGACATGTGATAGTCAGATATAACCTGAGGACAACTATCATGATATTCATACATTTTATAAGGTGCCAGCTGTGGTGAATCAGTATTATCAACTGTAGATGTTGCAGCTGAGGCTCCCATACCTCCTGTTAATACAAAACCAGTTGCTAATGCTCCCACTACTAATTTCTTGAACATAAAAATTCCCCCTTTAATAGTTTTATAACTTGCGCCTTAACTGTAACACATTTTACATTACTGTAAATATTTATAATATATACAAAATTTTATTTGAGTATTGGGAATATTAGGAACTAATTTTCTCAATGCAAAGAAAATAGATTCTGATATATAATTAAATCAAAGCTGTCACTCTTATCAATGTTAGATTGGAAAACTAACATCTTATCGAATTTCAACAAAAAAAGGCGCTCAAAATCCGGGCGTCTTTTTTTGTTTTAAGAATTGTTATAATTTCTTTAAAGGTATTTCAAAGTTTCTGTAAGTATATAATAAAGGAAGAGATGCGCTAACATCTCTTCCAGTAACTACTACCACAAGGTGAGTGGTTGCGACTAAATACTACTTTTTAAAAGTAATCTTTTTAACTAAGACCCTAGTTTTTAAGAGGAAAAGTTTTATAATATCGTAGGTGTGCAACTAGGGGAAGTTGCAATTTCTGTATAACCCAGAATAATCTCTTAGCGCTCATAACTTTTCAATCACTATCATTTTCCCTGATGTATGAGGTACTTCATGCTTAATAATCCCCTCTTTTAAATAAGCCTTTTTCTTGTCATATTGTTCTTTTACCTGCTTCTTAACAGGGTGCAATCCCCAAGGGTGGTCCCAATAATGGAATTTACCAAGTTTAAAATTTCCCCATTGAAACTGAGCATCTTGCAGCCGGTTATTCCCTTGATATAATCGCTCCAAAGAGTATTTCTTGATTTTCCCTTTTAGACTATCTACTACAATATATTTACTAGTTTTTTTATCATAACCAACTATAGAAATCCAATGAGAAATTATAT
>NZ_JBNLYC010000395.1:0-1379 GCF_050172015.1 Bacillus sp. GMa5/1
ATTAGATATCTTTTAAATATCCATAAAATATAAAAATCGTTATTGGTGGGAGAAATACGTTTGTCGAAGATGCCTTTTAAAATATCATGTTGTTTCTATGGTTTACGGATAGACTATTGATGATATATTTTGGGAATCCAAGGGATATCTAGTGGAATGAGGTATACATTTTAATCAGGAGGAAGAAAATTAGAATGCAAATAAGATTAATTACGAATATGACTTATACATACTTGAATAGTTAAAATGGTTAGCCGAATAAACGTTATAAAAGTGTTATTTCGGTGTTTGATATTATGTGAACGCTAGGCGTTATTAATGCGTTAAACCCCTTTAAATCAACGATTTCAATGTTTTTTATAAACAAATAGCTGATAAAAGAAATGAGATTGGAAGATTAGATGTTTTTTGGTGTAGTAACGCATTGAAAGACGGTTTTAAACTGAAATTTCTATTATATAAGTTTGTTTTTGGGTATTTTGATGATAACTATAACTAAAAGACTAAAAAAGTAGTATGCAAATTAATTCTCTACATATCAAGTTACAATATGTATTTTTGTTGTATATGTTCTATTTGTATCTGCAGCACTCCTTTAAAAGAATAGAGAATCTATGAAATTTGATTTGAATATAAAAATTGAACAGGATTAATTACAGATTCATATATATTTGCTAAACAAACGTTATTATGGTGTTTATCTGGCGAACTTAGCAGATGAACACTAGGCGTTTTTAAAGCGTTAAACATTGTAATAGCA
The DNA here is from genome assembly GCF_050172015.1 of Bacillus sp. GMa5/1. Taxonomy (NCBI): domain Bacteria; kingdom Bacillati; phylum Bacillota; class Bacilli; order Caryophanales; family Bacillaceae; genus Bacillus; species Bacillus sp. GMa5/1. Next base: position 761 of record NZ_JBNLYC010000395.1, read on the forward strand.
ACATTTAAAGGTGGTTTTAAAGAGAAAATGGTTTACGTAATGATAAAACCTATAAATTTATTTTTCGAGCTCAATAATAAAAAAAGAAGTCTGTATAGGGTGTAAAGAATTTCAATTGAAGTATTTCTATATAAAAAATCACATAGATATCAAGGTAGTCTCTACATACATACTTAGATCATAGTGGCAATATAAAAGCTATGTTGAAAAGGTGTTTTTTTAGGAGATCCATTGGTAACATACTTTAAAAAATAAAACTTCTTTCTGAAGCAACTAATATAATATGATTTAGGATTGGTTATATATCTAGGCTGCTGATTGGTTGGTATACTTTTACTGTTTATAGTAGGAATGTAGTAATTGATTCTCCGTGAACGCTATGCGTTCACGGAGAATCGCAGGAATGCTGGCTTAAAGTTTAAAAGTAAGATATTTAAATAGATAATGAATAACCTTTATTGCTCTTGTTTTATTTTTGAAATTAACTCTAAATTTTTATGGTAAGACATCAAATTTTTTAACCAAAATTATATATTTAAGTTTCTTAAGTTACATTAAATACAATAGTTTTATTATATGAACGTTTTAGAAGTGTTATTTAGGCGTTGTTATTTTGTAA
>NZ_JBNLYC010000397.1:0-1369 GCF_050172015.1 Bacillus sp. GMa5/1
TTAGTCCGGAGAGAAGTACGATGGATATAAGCATATGTTTTTTGAAATGAATTACTCTAGTCCAAACAAAATAAAATTCTACAAAAGAAACAAACGAACGGAAATATGGTTATAATAGGTGATCAAACAAAAATATCTATAATCTATAGTGGAACGCTGTTTGCAAAGCCTATGAATTAGTACGACTGTTAGATGATACATAAAAGAATTAATGAAAATTGGTACTTCTGTTGAGAATGATGTGGGATTAGGAATTAAAGAAGTCTTTTTATTTATAAAAAAGCTAAATTTGTTCCAACAGTAGAAACTAGCTAATAAAAACAAAACGTATTCTTTTCAGAAGAACGAATGATACTTTGAACTGGCATATGTAGTCTAAAGAAGGCAATAATTTTTTGATGTATCTTAGATATAATTTCAATACCGTTGGAGTCGAAGGCAAAATGTAATGAGGAGAAAGTTATAGTTGTATTTAATCGCCTGCTTTAGGCACTTATTTTAGAGGTTTTACGAATGAATTGTTCATTATTATGGCATATTCCATAATAGATATATTAATCAAGGATTAACTAAAAAAAATAAATCAATTCATTTCTAGCTTTACAATATAATTATAAAAAAATAGAAAAATTTTATAATGGGATTTATGAGTGTAACGAAAGTTACTATCACACACTGAGGGTTTCATGAACGTTATAAAAACGGTCATGAAACCCTCAGAAAATATTTTTAACACTACTAACAATTTTTTGTATAGGATGTATTTAATATGAGAATACTATTTATGTGAAACTGTGACCTCTTAACAATATTGCGATCTATTTAATATATGAGATTACTGTTTTATCCTGTTTTTCATAATTTCGTCAAGCATGGGACGATAGTTTACAATTGCAATGAGTTTTCTGCAACCAACATCCTATCTTAAGAATTCATAAAAAGCAATATCTACAATTATATGATAACAAGCCAAGCATTTTGGCTTACGTCAATTGGCATACACCTACCACGTTCACATTTTTGAGGAAATAGTTCTTTGTCAGAGATTGATAAAATTTATGCAATAATTTTGAGAATGCTACTTTTAAGCAACTATGCTTTTAAATGATGTTACCAAATCGAAGACGTTATAAATTTAAATTATTGATCCTAACTATAATCTATAAAGGTTAAGTGAATATTTTAAGGTATCGGGATTCTTGGAGAATCTAAACGTTATCAAAGTGTTATTTTAGTGTTTATTTCCACGTGAACGCTATCCGTTATTTTACCGACTAATCCCTTAACTACAACGTTAGGAGTTATTTAAAGAGCGTTATAACTAACAGATGTATGAATAAATAAAATAAGTATTCATATGATGTTTTGT
>NZ_JBNLYC010000398.1:0-1368 GCF_050172015.1 Bacillus sp. GMa5/1
GCTGAGCTGTGATGGGGAAGCTCCTTATGGAGCGAAGTCTTTGATTCCCCGCTGCCAAGAAAAGCTTCTAGCGAGATAAAAGGTGCCTGTACCGCAAACCGACACAGGTAGGCGAGGAGAGAATCCTAAGGTGTGCGAGAGAACTCTGGTTAAGGAACTCGGCAAAATGACCCCGTAACTTCGGGAGAAGGGGTGCTTTCTTAACGGAAAGCCGCAGTGAATAGGCCCAAGCGACTGTTTAGCAAAAACACAGCTCTCTGCGAAGCCGTAAGGCGAAGTATAGGGGGTGACACCTGCCCGGTGCTGGAAGGTTAAGGAGAGGGGTTAGCGTAAGCGAAGCTCTGAACTGAAGCCCCAGTAAACGGCGGCCGTAACTATAACGGTCCTAAGGTAGCGAAATTCCTTGTCGGGTAAGTTCCGACCCGCACGAAAGGTGTAACGATTTGGGCACTGTCTCAACCAGAGACTCGGTGAAATTATAGTACCTGTGAAGATGCAGGTTACCCGCGACAGGACGGAAAGACCCCGTGGAGCTTTACTGTAGCCTGATATTGAATTTTGGTACAGTTTGTACAGGATAGGCGGGAGCCATTGAAACCGGAGCGCTAGCTTCGGTGGAGGCGCTGGTGGGATACCGCCCTGACTGTATTGAAATTCTAACCTACGGGTCTTATCGACCCGGGAGACAGTGTCAGGTGGGCAGTTTGACTGGGGCGGTCGCCTCCTAAAGTGTAACGGAGGCGCCCAAAGGTTCCCTCAGAATGGTTGGAAATCATTCGTAGAGTGCAAAGGCATAAGGGAGCTTGACTGCGAGACCTACAAGTCGAGCAGGGACGAAAGTCGGGCTTAGTGATCCGGTGGTTCCGCATGGAAGGGCCATCGCTCAACGGATAAAAGCTACCCCGGGGATAACAGGCTTATCTCCCCCAAGAGTCCACATCGACGGGGAGGTTTGGCACCTCGATGTCGGCTCATCGCATCCTGGGGCTGTAGTCGGTCCCAAGGGTTGGGCTGTTCGCCCATTAAAGCGGTACGCGAGCTGGGTTCAGAACGTCGTGAGACAGTTCGGTCCCTATCCGTCGTGGGCGTAGGAAATTTGAGAGGAGCTGTCCTTAGTACGAGAGGACCGGGATGGACGCACCGCTGGTGTACCAGTTGTTCTGCCAAGGGCATAGCTGGGTAGCTATGTGCGGAAGGGATAAGTGCTGAAAGCATCTAAGCATGAAGCCCCCCTCAAGATGAGATTTCCCATAGCGTAAGCTAGTAAGATCCCTGAAAGATGATCAGGTTGATAGGTTCGAGGTGGAAGCATGGTGACATGTGGAGCTGACGAATACTAATAGATCGAGGACTTAACCATATAATATG
>NZ_JBNLYC010000399.1:0-1333 GCF_050172015.1 Bacillus sp. GMa5/1
ATGGATTATAAAAAATAATATAGAACAAGAATTTACGATATCAGCATGTGTTCGTGATGTTCAAATGAATCCATCAATCGTTAGTTCAAAGCGATTTGTAATAAGCAATGAAGACTTAGAAAGATTAAAACGAAATTTGGGAGAAAGAGAATATCTTATTGAATTTCAGTTAACAGATGTAAATTAGATAAATGAATTTGAAGATTTATACCAGTCATCGAACTTACCTCAAAAAGGTCCCTCTATTACTTATCCTCTTTTTAAAACACTTAATTCATTAACTGATGGAAGAATACTATCGGGAAATTAGTGTTATGAAAGCTATCGGCATTACAAGTAAAGATATTCAAAAACTATATGTAACAAAATATGTTGTTATTTCAGCTGGCGGATGTATATGTGGATATATTCTTTCACGATTTGTTACAAAAGTATTCACCTCAAATATCGCTCTTTATATGGGGGCAGGAAAAAGTGATATACGGATAGATTTACAGCAATCTGAAAATATAGAGCAACGATTTAAGGGCGTTATATCAAGAATATAACATGTTAGGTCAAACAAACCTTGATATAACAATGTTTGTTTAACTTGAATTTGTAAAACATTTACATTTTATAAATGCAAGTTATCCAAATCAACGTAATTATAAACATAAACATGATTAACACCAATCGGTTTACGTGACATTCGTATATTTTAAGTCTTTGATAAATAATACAATTTAAATTTTGCAGATCAGTAGAATGAGGAAATATGCTTAGAGTATTAGCGAAACCCAACCCTAATCAATTCTTCATCATTTATTTCAATTACGAATCTATATTCTTTGTCTAATAGCCAGTAATAAAAACTGACTGCATCAACGTCAACTAGTGATTGGAATACTTTATCAAGATTTGTACTTACTACAGGGATTTCATAGTTATCCCATATTATAAAAATCTGTTCGTCAAAATCTAGTTGGTTTGCTCTAATAAGGGAAATTATTTGTTCTTTGTTCGAAGCTATGAATTGGTTATCTATCTGTTCCCAATATATTCTTCCCGAGACAGTTATAGGAAATGAATTCATTAAAATAGTAGCAATCTGCTGGCTTTTTTCTTGGGAGAAAATGAGAGTTTCGTTTCCTAGGGATTCAAGGCATTCATTAAACAAAGGGTTTGTATCATTTCTGTTTTTTGTTTTCAGTGCTCTTAACTTTTGTCGCAATTTCCATTGTCTTGACGATCTATCATCCATTTTTAACATTCCTTATACAATTATTTAAGAATGAGTATAGCATATAAGGGAAGTCTTTATGAAAAGGAACTTTTTAAATATAAATTAAAC
>NZ_JBNLYC010000400.1:0-1312 GCF_050172015.1 Bacillus sp. GMa5/1
AATTTTTCTGTTGCAGATTATACAAAAAACTCCCCACTATTAAGGGGAGTTTTTTGCTTTATGGGTAGTGTAAAACCTTAGCTTGATAGCGAGGGGTTACCGCCACATGCCATATATCAATATTATTTTTTATTTTTGAATATTCAAATATTATTTTATCAAGTTGAACAAACTAACAATATTTGTAAAACGTGTTAAGGTTATTGTGTAAACAGAAAAAATATTAAGGGGGATTTTTATTATGAAAAAAACATTAGCTATTTCTGCAATTACTTTAGCTTTAACAGGTATGGGAGCAAGCTCATCATTTGCAAGCAGTGGAAATGTAAGCGTTACACCAGGAAAAATTTCACAAAGCAAAGCGGTAAAAGCAGCAACTCCACTTAAACAAGAGTTAACTTTAAAGAATGGCGAAGCGACAACAAGAACATTTGAACATACGAAAAACGCAAACGTAAGGATTAGCATCACAAATAAATCTACTGGTGGTGTACATTGGTATCTAAAAGATTCGAAGGACAATGTGATTATGGATGAGCGTATGGCGAAGAGCGGATTTTACAAGAATGAATTTTACCTTAAAAAAGGTAAATATAAAATCAGAGTTGTTAGCGATAATAATGGAACTGGAAAAATTGAAGTAGGTGCCCGCACTTTGGAATAGTATAAATAATAAAAGAAGCAAGATTTATTTTCAATTGAAATGGTGATTTAATAAAAAAGCATCTGCTAGTATGTGAGAGTAATTTAACAATGTGTAAATGTAGACATATACACATGTCCACATTTACACATGTGTACATTTTTAATACAGGCTTGTAGCCAAAAATACAAAAGAATTAAATCATTAAATTCTACTTTTGCATTCACTTGTTCTGCATTGCCCGTATCAATCCAAAAATAGCCTTTTATATAGGAAAAAAAGAGACTGGACACGATAGCAAGTCCAGTCGTCATTAACACCCATTTTCCCTTTTCTACTACTCTTTTTACATTCAATTTTATTCTCTCCTTACTAAATTCCCCTGTCTTTTCTTGGTTGATCTGCTTTGTACAGTTCTTTTCATTCTAACACTTTTTCTGCTTTTCCTTTTGTCGTAAACTCCAATCCATTCATATCTGTTGTAATTCATTTTTATCGTTTTGGGGGCAACCTGTTCTGTTAGCTTGATGGGCATGGGGTACTTTAAAATCTTAGCTTGATAGCGATGTGGCGGAACCCCATATTGTTCCATTTTTTGTTTGATTAAGTAGAGTGCGTTACAAATTCGATTCAAGAGTTTATTTTTTCTCAATTAATATGAGATAGAAT
>NZ_JBNLYC010000401.1:0-1300 GCF_050172015.1 Bacillus sp. GMa5/1
TTTTATATACTACCTTTTTCCATGTTATACCGCGATCTTTTGTAGTAAATATTTCTTTTTTATTACACGCCCAACCTTTACGCCGATTAAAAAAATGCAAACAAAATACATTTTTTAATAATGGATTGCTTGATACTTTAATCCATTTTGCTCCTTTTTTTATTATTTGATACACACTCCCATTTTCACTATTTATAACCCAGCCATAATAGGAACTAAAAAACGAAACAGCCACTTTACTAGTATTTATTGTTTTATTTGAAATATGCCACGAATTCCCCTTATCAAATGAGTAATTCATTAAAAATACATCATCATTCATTTTAGTTGGTATTACTAATAAGTTATTTTTATAGATTGCTTTATAAGCCATAGCAGTCCCATTATTAATTCCTTCAAGACTTGGAATATCTTTTATAGGATGCCAACTTTCCCCACCATTTATTGTTTTAAATACCGTTGATGTTTCATAATGTTTTTGTAGTGAAATAAACCCAATTAGATCGTTTATAAATGTTATCCCTGAAATACTATCACTAATACTTATATTTTTTATTACTTTCCAAACTTTCCCTTTCGTTTTCAAATAGTATAAATTATGTTCAAATTTATTTGATGCAAGCTTTCTAGATAATACAATCCATATACTATCCATATTCGTAGCATGCAATTGTACTTGAACATCAGTCGATTTCTCCCAATCTTCTTCAACCGGTAAAATAAACTCACTCCACCTTTCTCCTCTATTAACTGTATAAAATATAGCTGGCAATAAATCGTCATTCTTTTTTGTTAAACCATATGCCCAAGAGCTTCGAGCGTTTATTGGATACCCAAATAATACAATTGAATTAAGAGGATTGACAACATCCCATTCTACTCCTCCGTTTCGAGTATATAAGATAACCTGCTTTTTATTTGTATATTGAATACTAGCCCAACCATATTTATCCGTTCTCATTTGTAAAGAAGTAAATTGAATATCATTATTTTCCAATATATCACCTCATTCTTATTATTTATATATTCGTATGCTATTATTTTCAAAACGTTCTATCATTAGTTATTTAAACCACCCGCTTTATCTACTATCTTTATACTTACTTTCCCTTTTCTTCACCACTCAAATATAACGAAATTCCTTCTATTTTTCCGTTATCATATACAAACGACTGTATTTTACAAAATTCAACTATAAAAAATGCACCCCAATTGTAAACTATCCCCAACAATTAGAGTGCACTTTATATAAAATATAGCTTTTAATTTTTAAGCACTTACTACAGTAGCAACCTTATCC
>NZ_JBNLYC010000402.1:0-1275 GCF_050172015.1 Bacillus sp. GMa5/1
TTTCTTCTCAGCTTCAGTAACGTCGTTTTCCAATAGTTTTTTACATATGAACACAACTGATTGGTAGACTAGTACTGAATTATTACTATCATCTTTTAATTTATTTTTATACCCCTCAAAAGCTTTTTTATATGAATCAATTGCCTCTTCCTTCTTATTTAAACGCTCATAAAATAAACCTTGAATGTGACAAAGAATTGCATTTTCGCCTCTTATAGTAATAAAGTCTTTCACAGCATCCAATCCTTTTTCAAAGTCTTCTATTTTTTCATACGCTTTTATCCTTCCAACATGTCCTCTTTCAAATTGTTTATCTATTTTTATTGCATTATCAAAAGCATAAATGGCATCTTCATAATTTCCTAAAGTTGCTAAAATCTCTCCTAAATTTGTATATCTTGAAGCAGTCGGGTTCACTTTTATAGCCTTTTCAAGATCATACACAGCTTCTTTTGGTTTTCTTAACTTTAAATTTATTGAACTTCTCAAATCGTAAGCCTGCCCAAATTCTTCCCTCAACTTTATAGCACTATTCACAGCTTCTAATGATTCTTTAAGCTTCCCTTTCATTTGCATTAATATACGTGCTTTAGATAGAAATGTTTCAGGCCTTTTTGGATTTAAACCTTCCAGTTCTACAGCTATGCCTAAGGCTTCTTTAAATTTTTTCTCATCATATAAAGAAGTTAATTTCTTAGCCAATTCATTAATGTCTTTTTCTATATCATTATCTGGAATAATGTCAATCATACCATCTTCTGAAATTACTACAATTACACATTCCCCTTTAACTTCTGTAGCATTCTTATATCTTATAGCTGAATTATACCTAGCTCCCCTCGATGAATCACCTTCTCCAGGTTCTGCATACCCATCTAATATAACTCCAATAGCATGAACATATCCATCAATGTCCATATACAAAGCACCGTCTATATTAGTTATCTTCTCGACTACTTTTTTAAAATTTGAACTATTTTTAATATCTATTTCATTAATTTTTATAGATTGCTCTTTTAATCTTTGAACTTCCGTTCTAGCTATATTTGGTGTAGTAATAACTAATGTAGTCCCATGCTTTTGATTATACGCACATTTTACAATATCAATAATATTGGTAATCTTGCAATCTATCTTCTTACTATGTTGATTTTCTTCCCCTAGTAAGTGCGTATTGAATATATTTTGTAAAGATTCCCTTAACTTAACTTCTGAGAATATATTTTCCACCAGTTCCATTTTCCCATACTTTACACTCAACAGGTTATTCTCTTT
>NZ_JBNLYC010000403.1:0-1269 GCF_050172015.1 Bacillus sp. GMa5/1
TCTATATTGAGTTTGTAAATCTACACAATAAGTTTTCATTATATATTAAGTGTAGTAGAAGTTCAGATAGATAAAATTCGGTAGTCGAATTTTTTTACATAAAGCTGTATAATGCTTGTAACGAAAGGGAAATACAGGAAGGGATTTGTAATGAGTTACTATGGAAAAAGATAAACAACAATTAAGCGTTGAAGTTGCAAGATTATATTATCAATCAGATTATAGTCAGCAAGAAATTGCTAACAAATTAAATATTTCAAGACCAACAATTTCTAGATTGTTAAAGTACGCGAAAGAAAAAGGGTTTGTTCAAATTAGCATTGCTGATCCATTTGCGGATTTAGATAACGTCGGGAATTTACTGAAAGAAAAGTATAACTTATTAGAGGCACATGTTGTATTTTCTCCAGTTCCGGAATATGCAACGATTACAGAGTATATTAGCAAATATGCAGCTGAGTATATGGAAAAGACGGTTAAAAACGGTGATATTGTTGGTGTAAGCTGGGGAATGACGATGTATGAAATCGCTAGAAAAATCGTACCGCAACATGTAAAAGGGGTAGAGGTTGTTCAGTTAAAAGGTGGTATTAGTCATTCGAGTGTAAATACATATGCGAATGAAACAATCGCTTTATTTGCAGATGCTTTTCAAACGACGCCAAGAAATCTCCCCCTTCCAGTTATATTTGATAATGCAGTGACGAAAGAATTAGTAGAGCAGGATCGACATATTCATCACATTATCGAAATGGGGAAACAAGCGAATATTGCAATTTTCACTGTAGGAACAGTGCGAGACGAAGCGCTATTATTCCGATTAGGTTATTTCGATAAGGATGAAACGAGTTTACTCAAAAAACAATCGGTCGGTGACATTTGTTCACGATTCTTTGATGGGGACGGAAATATTAGTAGTGAAGAAATTAATAAGCGGACCATTGGAATTGAGTTAGAAGAACTGAAATTAAAGAAACGTTCTATTTTAGTTGCAGGTGGTAATAGAAAAATAAAAGCAATTGATGGTGCGTTACGTGGCGGGTATGCAAATGTATTAATTATCGATCAGCATACAGCAAAAGAATTGTTACATTATCAAAAAGATTAGAAATAAAAGGCGTTCTCAAGATGTTAATTTTGAGAACGCCTTTTATTTTGTTATGTATGAATGATAGGAGTTTTTTTGAACACAAATTGCCTTTTTAAAAATAATTATGGATATGGAGATACATACTACCATTGTTAACATAAAAATTTTGATTATATATT
>NZ_JBNLYC010000404.1:0-1269 GCF_050172015.1 Bacillus sp. GMa5/1
TAATAAGGCTCGGTAGCTCAGTCGGTAGAGCAGAGGACTGAAAATCCTCGTGTCGGCGGTTCGATTCCGTCCCGAGCCACCATTTATTTTAATAAAATACGCCGGCTTAGCTCAATTGGTAGAGCAACTGACTTGTAATCAGTAGGTTGGGGGTTCAAGTCCTCTAGCCGGCACCATGTAAGTTTCGGAGGGGTAGCGAAGTGGCTAAACGCGGCGGACTGTAAATCCGCTCCTTCGGGTTCGGCAGTTCGAATCTGCCCCCCTCCACCATTTACATAGGGGCATAGTTTAAAGGTAGAACTGAGGTCTCCAAAACCTCCAGTGTGGGTTCGATTCCTACTGCCCCTGCCAAAATATATTTACACAACATGGCGGTTGTGGCGAAGTGGTTAACGCACCGGATTGTGGCTCCGGCATTCGTGGGTTCGATTCCCATCAGTCGCCCCATTTTTATTTTAAAAATTACAAATAATCTAATGGATACTTACATATAATTAAGTAAGAATTCGATGGGCTATAGCCAAGCGGTAAGGCAACGGACTTTGACTCCGTCATGCGCTGGTTCGAATCCAGCTAGCCCAGCCATTTTTGCGGAAGTAGTTCAGTGGTAGAATACAACCTTGCCAAGGTTGGGGTCGCGGGTTCGAATCCCGTCTTCCGCTCCAATAAAATTTTATATGGCGGCATAGCCAAGTGGTAAGGCAGAGGTCTGCAAAACCTTTATCACCGGTTCAAATCCGGTTGCCGCCTTTTCTTTTGTGCCGATGTGGCGGAATTGGCAGACGCGCACGACTCAAAATCGTGTTCCTTCGGGAGTGTCGGTTCGACCCCGACCATCGGTATCATGAACGGCGTAAAAAAGCTCTATACAATTAGTATAGAGCTTTTTTTGTTTTCTTTTCATTACATGACAAAATAAGCAGAAAAAATATTGTATATACAATATTTCTTTCGAGTACTCTAGAGAGAATTTCTCCACCCCGGTGACATGAAGTTAAATCCGATACCACCAGTAGATATTAGTACATTATCAACGGTTAAGTTTGTAATCTCTAAAAACTTCTTTTCAAACCCTTCTCTGTTGTACTTATACATAGTTGAGTGGCACGCCCACATATGCGTTGAAGTACTTAACCAGTCCCCTAAATCTTTTAATTCAGGGAACGACTCAAATTGAATTGGTTCATCTAATTTCATGAATCTCACTTGATAGATAGTTGGGTTTAACTTTTCTTCTATCCCTTTAAGACTATGTGCTTTTTTCTCATT
>NZ_JBNLYC010000405.1:0-1247 GCF_050172015.1 Bacillus sp. GMa5/1
TATACATGTTATTACACTTGTGATTGAATTAATTACTAAAATCTTTTTAATCGTAAAAAATCAATTATTTTTAGGCTGATAGCCGTACCTAATCTTTTACAATTTACTCATTCTTTTTGTTCTGTAATATTAAATTTTGAAACCAATTCCGTTAATTCTTCCACCTTTTCTTTCATTTTGTTGGATTGGATTGATATTTGTTCAATTGATACGGCCTGTGATTGAATTGAATTTACAGTTTGAAGAGTCTCCTTTTTCACATCCGTTGCAGTTTCAGAAACTAGCGAAAGAGAAGCATTTACTTCTTCTGTACCAGCAGACATCTCTTCTGTCGCTGCGGATACTTCTTGAATTTGACCTGTAATCTTATCAATATCTCTCATAATAGACAAGAAGGTTTGATTCGCTTTGTAAGCAGCTTCTTTTCCTTCTACTGCCTTTTGTTGTCCTTTTTGCATGACATTAACTGTATCTTGGGTATCTTTTTGAATGGATTTTATTAAATGATTAACTTCTTTTGCAGATTCTTTAGATTGCTCAGCCAAGTCTCGAACTTCTGCGGCAACCACTGCAAATCCTTTCCCATTCTCTCCAGCACGTGCCGCTTCAATAGCGGCATTTAAGGCAAGAAGATTCGTTTGTTCGGCAATATTAGTAATTGCAGCGAGAGCTGTATCAATCTGTTGTGTACGTGTAACAAGTTTATTTATTACTTTTGATGTTTCCTCGACAACATCATGCACACTATTCATTTGAAGAATAGAGTGATTTATCACTTCACTACCGATATTTATTCGTTCTGTAGTCGTTACTGCTACCTCAGCGACTACTGCTGAAGATTCAGCTACAGTTTGCACCCCGGTTGTAATTTCTTCCATTGAGGATGAGCTCTCCTGAATACTAGTTACCTGTCCTTCTATTTTTGTTTTTACTTCTAAAACAGTCTGTACAACCTCATTTGAAATACTAGACGCTCGATTTGTATCTTGTAATACACCCTCCGTAGTAAAAATAACCTCTTGTGTTGTCATCTTAACATTCGCAATTAATTGTTGAAGGTTATCTAACATACTATTAAAAGACTGAACAATATGCCCTAATTCATTATTTGCTTTATAAGGAGTACGTGTTGTTAAATCTCCAGCTGCTACTTTTTCCATATCATTTTGTAGTAATGCAAGTGGTTTTCGGATAGTTAATTTAATAACATATCCAATTAATATAATTATTAAAATTGCTAAAATCGA
>NZ_JBNLYC010000406.1:0-1245 GCF_050172015.1 Bacillus sp. GMa5/1
TAATAGAAGAGTATATTATATCTTTAATTAAGTCATTCATCTGAAACAATCCTCCTATAACCTTGTTTGAATAAATCGCAGAAAATGATAAATGTATTGGACGTCCCTTTTCAATAATCACTTTATAAATAAGTTTTCCCTATGCCATTTCATGTATTGTTGTTGAACCTCGTTGATTTGAATTCTTAACTTATCATTGATATTAAGAAAAACTTTTGTAGCTTCACCCAAAGTAGCTGAAATCATAATTGTTCCCTCATCCTCAAAACTAATATACCCCTTATCAAACAATGCATCATGATTAGGACATAATAGTAATCCATTATTAACATCTAACCGTTCTTGATTACTTGATTGACTCCATGGCCTAATATGACTAGCTACTAAAAATCTTTCATCTGCTATACCACATAACCTACATTTCTTTTCAATATTTAATAGTTCTTTCTTAAAGGTTGATTGACCTATTCTAGATTTAATAACTTGCTCTCTTTCAGTCTCTGTTACCTCAATATTTTCTGGCGTAACCGCTACAATTGATTTTAATTCAGTATAAACATCTTCTAGAGACCCCACTACTGTGTTCCTATAAACGGTATCTCGTTGTTCATATCTTCGAAGAGATTGAATAACTACACTAAAATCATCGTCCTGTTGTTCTAGTAAATTTATAGCTTCTCCAATACTTAAATTCTTAAATATCCCTTTATGCTTATCTTTCAATCCAATGAAATGCAATATTCCCATTGCTTGATATCCACGACTCTCGTCAGGGTTCAGACCTATAATATTTCCGTCTAACCAGCGATGGGTTCTAGAATTGAATAGATACTCATATATAGCTTTATCTCTAACACCCTCTTCGTAAGAGTCGAATTCCCTAGACCTTTTCTTAGGTTCTAATCTTTTTATAATTGAAATCTGTTTAGATTCATTTGGTTCAACCATCTCTAATTTAGCCTTTTTAAATAAATCTTTAACACTGTGATATCTCTTTTTCAAAGGATTTTTCTTAGATACTCCTCTTCTAAAACTCGAATAAGAGCATACAGCCATCTTTCCGCTATATTTAACAAAGCTGTCTCCATATTTTTGTATAAAATATTTCAAAGCTTTTTCTCTAGTTGAACTTTCTCCTTCCATTTTATTTAAAGAATATTCTAAGTGTAGACTTACTTCCTTATCTCTAATAGATAATAGGTACTGATTGGAATCTAATTTAAATTCCCATATTTCATATTCAGC
>NZ_JBNLYC010000407.1:0-1229 GCF_050172015.1 Bacillus sp. GMa5/1
ATTAGGAAAAGAGAATATTTCCTAATTAATTTAAAACATAAATTTTGTCTATGTTTTAAACAATATGTATTTTGGAGGAGGTTAATTTGATTTTTTCAAAACTCATTGATCGGTACGCCTTATATGATTTACACAAAAAAAGAAGTGTAGCGTTTCAGTTTACTTCCCTTTCTAACACTTCATTAAATATAAAGAACATAGAATCTTTTTATAAAGTAAAACCATCACATTTTCATTTTGACATTAAGCATTCAAAGCAGGAAAATGAATACATGATTGGGCAATTCAACTATAAAAGTTCGGTTCAATCCGGTGATTCACACAACGACTCTGTAACTGGGGAATTATTCTTACATGAAAATGAAAATGCACCTCATGTTATCTTTGTTCACGGTTGGAGAATGGATTCTAACGAACGTGTGAAAAAAATATTCCACGATCATATGACCAGCCTGAAGTGGAATATGTATTATTTCACTCTACCCTATCATTTTGAAAGAAAACCCGATCAATCCTTATTCAGTGGAGAGTATATGGTAAGTGCAAATATTGAACGAACATTACAAGCAACTAGACAAGCGGTAGCTGATTTACGAGCTTTGATTAAATGGATTAAAGCAAATAAAAAGGGGCCCCTCATTCTAATAGGAATTAGTTTAGGCGGATTTATTACTAACTTAACCTCTCTTGTTGAAGAAGAAATTGATGTGTTAGCATCCATTTTCTATGCAAATCGACTTTCTTATTCGATTTGGAATACAACTCCTGGTAAATTTATTAGAGAAGACTTGGAACATCATGGTGTTACGTATGATGATTTAATAGATTATTGGAAAATCACTGAACCGAGTCAAGCATTGCCAAAAGTAAAAAAAGAAAATATTTTATTAATTTCAGGTAAGCATGATCTATATGTGCATTCTGAGGATACAGACTACTTGTGGGAATCTTGGGAAAGACCTCCACGATATATTTATAAATGTGGGCATGCCGGGATCGTTCTTAAAAGTAAAAAAATTGCAACTGATACTATTGATTTTATTCAAAATCGATTGAACTCCCCACACTTATCCAATGTCATGCCTTAAATCGCGAGATTACTAAGTACAAAATCTTATACTTATATTGTTATATTTTTTACTAGTCACCTTTGTAAACCTTAGCCCCAAGCCTTACACGATTGAAAATGAAATAAAATAAATAAGGAACTAATTTACCATATGGAAAAA
>NZ_JBNLYC010000408.1:0-1213 GCF_050172015.1 Bacillus sp. GMa5/1
GAAATCAAATTTCGATATTCGTTCAATTGATAAATTAACATATATACAAGGTAAATTTACCTTATTCCAACTACGCTTCAAAAATCCTTTTTGCTCTAATAAACTAAAAACACTATTTACAATTGTTTTACGCGATACACTTTGGCCTATAAATAAATTAATAAATGTTGAAATACGGTTTGCTCGTGCAAATCCCTCTCTAATGATTTGTTTTGGATCAATTTTTTCTCGTCCATCACAATTTTTCAATGCGATTAATGCTAATGTCACATCACTGCGCTCGCCCGCGGTAGCATAGACAGCTTTCGTAACATCATCTACAAGATTTGTTTTATATTTTTGGCAATATTGCATTTTATATGGATTTTGTAACACCTTTTCAATATTGTATCTCACAACCTTTAATAACACTGGAAAATCTGTATTCAATACATAAGTATTTTCACCAACTTTAGTCAAAATAATTTCACTATCAAGTAATGCTTGTTCTATTTCCAGCACTATATTTTCAGACCAAACCTCTAATGTTAATGTCTCTAATCCTTTTGGTGCAAATAAAGGAAATAATTCATTTTTGTTATTTGTTGCTACCTTTTTACATTCTGGAAGTATTGTGAAATAAGAGAATTTACGCTGAAATTCTTTAAATAAATACTCTCTTTCCTTTACTTTTATACCCGGTTCTATTTTAGTACCTTGAACTTTATAAATTCTCTCATTGTATGGAAATAACACCCTTTTATTTTCCCCTACAATATAATCTTTCGGATATTGGAGAATATGGTCTAGATCCACCTCTCCCCCTATTTGAAAATCATCTTTTAAATTTCTAAATATTTTAATCCATTTCATACCGGTTGTAGCTTGTTGTATTTTTAGTTTTACAAACCGTATTTTTTTATTATTTGACGCAAACTCTGAGGTAGAAATCAATATCATGCCTCGTTTCCGTCTTAAAAGTAAAGGAATATCTGGATGATTATATTCTTGATATTACGACTATATTTATGACCATTTGGTATAGGTTTCATTTAACTGATTAAAGCTATTTTCAAAGAAGACATATCAGCGATAACTTATGTCTATTCTGTATAGGTGTTAGCAGTTTCGTTTGCAAACTTGTTAGCACTTTTTTATTCCTCTTGATTAACTTTAACAAGAATACAAGATAATATATTGTGAATAAAAAGAATATATTAATCAGCATAAAAAC
>NZ_JBNLYC010000409.1:0-1206 GCF_050172015.1 Bacillus sp. GMa5/1
CCTGTTGAAGAATTTGATCCAAAAGTTACTGTTACAACAATTAAGATACCCAGTAAGCTAACCGCTAATTTTTTCATTTTAATGCTCCTTTTTTAAAGTTTTTTTCACTGGCTTTACTAGCTTCATAAAAGTAATAGCTGGCTTTTTTATGATTATTTTCTTTGTAAAATTGGGTTGCTAGCTTTTCGGTATATTCATTTATATACTCATATAGTTCTTCGTGTTCAAAATAGGAAATTCCTTCTAAAACAGTTTTTTCTATATCAGTAGCACAACTATTTAGATTCATTTTTTCTAAAATCTTAAAGTGATGTATATAGCCTTCAATTCCCAATTGAGTAGAAAGCTGCAGGCCTTTTTTTATTAATTCTTGAGCAATTTGATGTTCTCCTAATTTATAATATTCCCTAGCTTCAATAAAAACAGCTTTATAATCGCTAGGTAGCTTCTGATTAACTTCAGATAAATAACGTAATGCTACCTCGGATAAATTCTGTGTAGCATACATAAATCCTAGATTGTGACGAACAATCAAAATATTGTATTCTAAATTTTCTTTTTGGAATGTATTCATGGCCGAGATAAAGTGTTCCTCAGCTAATTCCCACTCCTTTAAATGAGTACAGGCTAATCCATATAGGTTATTACAGAAGGCAACTTTCAATTCATACCCAGGATGTTTTGAAAATATATCTTTCGCCTTCATTACATGATTAATACATAAAATCGATTTATGCGTATGACAATAGAAAATGGCCAACTCATAATGGAATTCAGCATGTTCAATCTCATCAGGAATTGTTTCTAATAGGTATTCAGCTTTATCGTAATGTATTTTTGCAAGGCTATGATTGCCGGTAACATTGGAATGAATGGCTTTAAAGAAGTGATAATAGTATGAAAGGAAATCGTCTGTAGGAGTTTTGTAAGCATCACTTTGTTTAAAGCTATCTTTAGAAATACTTAAGCTATCAATTAAATATTGATGTCTAAAATCTAGTAGTGAGTAGTATAATAATATCGTTTGATTTTCTTCTATATTATGGATTCTGTTTTCAATTTCTTGTTTAAGTAATTGAGCGGCGTCTACATGCCTAGCCCTAATTTCTTGATACCATTCATTTAATAAATGAGTTATTTGCTCGTTCCCCTGTATATGAACATTCATTGTTCAATTTCATCCTCTCCAAAGATATTATTCAGCAA
>NZ_JBNLYC010000410.1:0-1188 GCF_050172015.1 Bacillus sp. GMa5/1
ACAATAAAAACAAAAAAACGTTTTAAATTCGTTTTTAACGTTGTTTTTTAGATATAAAATCTACCTTTTTAAAAAATGTTAAGAAATCCTTTGACTTCTTAATAAAAATAATGTAAATTATCCTATGGACGAACATTTTTGATTAATAAAAATAAAATATTCGTATTTTAGGGGTGTAAATGATGGAAAACGTATTCGACTATGAAGATATTCAATTAATTCCTGCAAAATGCATTGTAAATAGCCGCTCTGAATGTGATACAACTGTCACTTTAGGAAAACATAAATTTAAATTACCTGTCGTACCTGCAAATATGCAAACGATTATTGATGAAAGAATTGCAACTTATTTAGCTGAGAACAACTACTTTTATATCATGCATCGTTTCCAACCAGAGAAACGAATCTCATTCATTAGAGATATGCAATCACGTGGATTAATCGCTTCTATCAGCGTTGGTGTAAAAGAGGACGAATATGAATTCGTACAACAATTAGCTGCTGAGCAACTGACACCTGAATATATCACGATTGATATCGCACACGGTCATTCTAATGCTGTGATCAACATGATTCAACATATTAAAAAACATTTACCAGAGAGCTTCGTTATCGCTGGAAACGTTGGAACTCCAGAAGCGGTAAGAGAATTAGAAAATGCTGGTGCCGATGCAACAAAAGTTGGTATTGGACCTGGTAAAGTTTGTATTACTAAAATTAAAACAGGCTTCGGAACTGGTGGTTGGCAGCTAGCTGCACTTCGCTGGTGTGCAAAAGCTGCAAGTAAGCCAATTATCGCTGATGGTGGTATTCGTACACACGGCGACGTAGCTAAATCTATACGATTTGGGGCAACTATGGTCATGATCGGTTCTCTATTCGCTGGTCACGAAGAGTCTCCAGGGGAAACAATTGAAAGAGATGGCAAACTTTATAAAGAATACTTCGGTTCTGCTTCTGAATTCCAAAAGGGTGAGAAGAAAAACGTTGAAGGTAAGAAAATGTTCGTTGAGCATAAAGGTTCTTTAGAAGATACGTTAATCGAAATGGAACAAGATCTTCAATCTTCTATCTCTTACGCTGGTGGAACAAAATTAGATGCTATTCGTACTGTAGATTATGTTGTCGTGAAAAACTCGATTTTCAATGGTGACAAAGTATATTAATTCTTAAATTAACTTGAAGGAC
>NZ_JBNLYC010000411.1:0-1185 GCF_050172015.1 Bacillus sp. GMa5/1
CGATAAATGAAAGATTAAAAAATAGCAATAAGGTGAATATTAAAGAAAAAGAATATTTGGTAAAAAACGCTAAAGTTATACAAGAGAATCTTTATACTTATGATGTGCGAACTAATTACTTCACAATTGTTATAAATGATGAGTTTTTATCAGGTCACAAAATTACTGCATCCGTACTTAATGTAAATTATTTAGATGGAAATAGGGAAGAATATAATAAAAAATATGATAACGTTGCACGGGGCTTTTATGACGAAAATGGTCCGAAATTAAATATTAATCGTATAGCAGGCAAATCAAAGGATGAAGTTTATGCAGGAAGTAAGGGATTGAAAACTATCGTACTGTTTATTGGGATATATATAGGTATTGTATTTTTAATAACGAGTATGGCCGTATTAGCTCTTCAACAATTATCAGAAGCCAGTGATAGCATAGATCGATATAAATCTTTGAAGAGAATTGGTTCAAACGGAACGATGATCGACAAAACGATTTTCATTCAAACTTTCGTATACTTTAGTCTTCCAATTTTTCTTGCCATAATTCATTCTATAGTTGGAATTTATGTAGTCAATTATTATATTAACACATTTCAACAAACAGACATTATTTTACCAGCATTGATGACGGGCTTAGTATTTCTGGTAGTTTATGTAGTATATTTCTACACGACATATGTCGGGTATAAAAATATTGTAAAAAGTAATACTTGATTTTATAATGCTCATTAAGGCTATTACACCTTGTTTCTCAAGATGTAATAGCCTTATATTCTGTATAGGGAGGGAAAAGTCATGAAAAAAATCATTCTAATTGAAGATGATGAAATCATTAGAGAAGAATTACAACATTTTTTTATAAAGTATGGATATGAAGTAAAGGCTCCCACAGATTTTAATCATATTATCGAATATATAGAAAGTGAGAATGCAGACCTTATATTACTAGACATAAATCTTCCTGTGTTCGATGGCTATTATATATGCAGAGAAATACGTAAAACTTCAGATATTCCAATCTTCATGGTTACAAGTAGAGATAGTGATGTAGATGAACTGATAAGTATGAATTTAGGAGCGGATGATTTTATAACAAAGCCTTATAATACAGAAATACTATTAGCAAGAGTAACGAACATTTTAAGAAGAACATCTGGAGATTTCAAGATGAATCATATCTTAA
>NZ_JBNLYC010000412.1:0-1165 GCF_050172015.1 Bacillus sp. GMa5/1
ACATACAAAATTAAATAATGTGTAATATACACTTAATTAATTTTTTGGATTGTAATTTTGAACTAATTTTTTTAATTTATACTCTGTAGCATAAGCATCAGCAGCTATAATTGCATCAAAAACCATTTCTGGTGAAATTTCAAATGGCATATTATGTATAGTTTCACCATCTTGACAGGCAGCTTCAGCCACTTTCATCAATTCTTCTTTACTTGCATCACCTAGGTTCAGATCTTCAAGTGTAGTAGGTAAGCCAAGCTTGATACAAAAATCAATGTAGTTATATAGTTCTTCAGTTGTCCAAGATTCCAATGCCATTTGTACTAATGTGCCAAATGCAACCTTTTCTCCATGCATCAAATCATGAGTCTTATCATGTAAAACAGTAAAACCATTATGGATGGCATGAGCTGCAGCTAACCCCACACTTTCAAATCCAAGGCCACTAAGCAAGGTATTTGCCTCTATTACGGCTTCAACTGCTGGAGTAACAGTTTTTTGTTTAACTGCTAAAAGAGCAGCTTCTCCATATTGAAATAAGGTATCCCAACAGAGTTCTGCAATCTTAGCAGCTGCTAAGGTAGATAGTCCACCAGCCATAGCGGGTTTTCGGGATTCTAAATTTGCTCTAGCTTCAATCCATGTAGCCATTCCGTCTCCAATCCCAGCAGCTAAAAATCTGGATGGAGCTTGTGCAATGACTTGGGAATCTACTAAAATAATATCCGGATTTTTTAAATAAAATTTGTATTTCTCAAATACTCCATCATCAGAGTAAATAACAGAAAGAGAACTGGTTGGTGCATCTGTTGAGGCAATAGTGGGAACGCTTACAACTTTGGCCGAAAGAATTTCTCCTACCGCTTTTGCTGTGTCTACTGATTTACCACCACCAATACCAATGATTACATCAGCACCAAATTCTTTTCCTATTTTCTCAATTCTTGCAATTTCATTTTCAGAACTTTCACCATTAAAACCGACTTTTTCAAAGCTTAGATTTTGTTTATGAAAGCTTTCCATAACTTTTTCACCAACAAGATGCCAAACACATTCATCTACAATAACTAATAAATTGGTTCCTAGAGGTTTTACATACTCTCCAATTTTTTTAATTACATTTCTTCCCTGAATATATTTTTGCGGGCTAATTAGGATACGTTCC
>NZ_JBNLYC010000413.1:0-1150 GCF_050172015.1 Bacillus sp. GMa5/1
TCCTGTCTACATTATTGGATGCATATCTTACTAAAGATAGCTTCTTTTTTTATGATTCTATTGAAGTAATTAATTGCTGACGTTCTTTATCTCTATAAATTTTCATTTCATGTTTAAACTCGTAATTTCCTACTTCAAATCTAGCCCATTCCTTACTTGTCCAATATACTACATCTACATTTTCTCTTAAGATTGCAAAACACACATCCACTAATTCATCTTCGTAAAATGGAGCTTCTTTTGCTAATTCAAAAGCAAGCACTTTTGGATCCTTAGTTTTAATTTGAAGTTCCCTAGAGGTTTGCCCTAAATACTGCCATGGCGATGGTATTGATTGAACTTGGGCATCTCCCCTATCTTGAAACTGTGATGGAGAATAATTTGTTGAAGCAAATGTAGGTTTACTTACTCCTATTGCTGTTCCTAAAACAACAGAACCAATAATAAGTTTTTTAATCATTTTTTCAGCCCCTTTAATAATTTTGGATATGCTTCATTTTTATACCACGTTCACAGTCATGTAAATGAAGATAATTTGACAGAATTCTGTGTTTTCCTCGAAAAATGTATATTAATTACACACCTTAAATTTACTAAAAGCAAAATTGTTGGTTAAGGTAAATTTTTTTGTCGTAAGTATACACTTTTTGTATAAAAATTAGTTTTTTAAATATTTGCATACTTATTGATAAAGCTTCCTGCCATACCTTATTCGAAGCCAATTTACCTCTACCTACTCACTTCGTATTCCTTGAAGAAGGAATCTTCTTGACTAAAACGTATAAAAAAGTTGGGGATTTCCCCAACTTTTTTATACGTTTATTGTCTTATTAATCCTGTAGATGTAACCCCATATGTTCTTTTCTTTCCGATATATTCCTGTTTTCCATTCTCAAGGTTAGTTAAAGTCGCGCGTGTTTTTTCCTTTGCTGCTTCCCCTCCTATATGAGTAAATTCTATATAATCTCCCTCTTTTACAGGTACTGTTTGCGTTTCAGCATTTTGTTGTCTATTTCCCATAATTTCCTTATTGTACATAACGCTACCAGATGAGTTCTGGACTTTAATACTTGCATATGTGCTATTGAAATAAGAATGCGGTACACCGGTTTCTAATATTCGCTTTAAAACTTAGATATATTTAATATTT
>NZ_JBNLYC010000414.1:0-1149 GCF_050172015.1 Bacillus sp. GMa5/1
TCGCGAATTTGCATTTTTTAAACACCTCCGTTGAATTTGGTAATATCATGCTCTATTTCCAACAAAATATGCAAAAAAATTATTCGTTTAGCTATTTTTCATATATACCTAAGCTTTCATCTCTGATGTGGGAATAAATAAAGGTATAGGTCATACTCTATACCTACACCTACACCTTCTCCTATCCTACTTACTATTGAATTCCCCTATTAACCCCTGTAACTCTTGCGAGAGCCAATTTAAAGAATTTGCTAACTCTGCAATATCTTGTACATATAGTTCTTGCTCTTTCATACTTGTTTCCACATTACTACTGCTATTCACATATGTATTTGCAATGTGTGATAATTCATTTACAAACTGAACAATTGTTTGATTATCTTTTAGAATGTCACTTGAATTATTCGAATTCGCTTTAATTTGATTTGTAACAGATTGTGCAGATTCTGAAATCTTTTCAAAGAAAGCACCACTACTTTGAACAAGTGTTATTCCTGATTCAACTTCCTTTGAACTCTTCTGTATGGATTTTACAGCTCTCTCTGCTTCAGCCTGGGTTTCACCAATTAATTTAGCTATATCCCTCGCAGATGCCTCGGTTCTTTCCGCTAATATACGTACCTCGTCCGCAACACCTGAAAATTCTTCTCCCAACTCTCCAGCACATGAGGATTCAGTAGAAGCATTTAAAGCTAATGAATTTGTTTGATTTGAAATGGTTGTAATTACAGTAAGAATTTCATGAATTTCCTTAGATCGTACTTCTAATGCATAAATACTAGAAGATACATCCTGAACTGTATCTCTGATTCTTTTCATTTGATTCACGATTTGCTTAATCAAATCTTTTCCCTCTACAGAATGCTGGTCCATGTCTTCCAAAGCATTGCCAACTTGTTTTGCAGCTCCTTTAATTTCTTTCATCTTACTTTCCATTTGTTGAACAATCCCTAAACATTTTTGCACTACATATTCATGAGAATGTGCTCCTAAATTTAATCCTGTAATAGCACTTGCAATTTCTTTAAAGGCTATGCTATTCTCTTTTGTACTTACCGATAATTCCTGTGAAAATGTCGAAACCTGCTCAGCAGTCTGCCTTACTTTATCTATAATACTATTAAACTTTTTAATAGTATTATTAAAATA
>NZ_JBNLYC010000415.1:0-1144 GCF_050172015.1 Bacillus sp. GMa5/1
AGCATTATTTATATTTGAATTAACAGAAAAAGAACATTATATACAAATGATTAAAGAAAAACTTATTGAAATACAGAATTAAAAACACTCATAATTTCGTAAAAACTACTTACAAATCCCTATAGTTTTTAAACTTAGCACTATATTATTAAAATTAAAGTGGCTTAAGTCGGCGGAAGGCACCTTAGGGTGTCTTTTCTTTTTAGATTTCCATAAATAAAAAAGCCCCGATATTCGAGGCTTTTAATAAAAAATAAATATACTATTCTATCGTTTTATGTGTCCTTCATAATAGGCGTTTCCACTCATTGTAGTACCTTTAAAATACCATTGAATTACTGTACCTGGACAAATTGTTTCTTCAAAATAATTAGCATATTTTTTATCAGGATAATATATATTCGTTCTTACAAATTTACCGTCTTTAGTATCATACGGTATTGAACAAGTCGCTTGATTTTTTAAATCTACTGTTTTTTCTGTACTTGCTGACGCTGCCCCAATTCCTCCCGTCAATGCAATACCAGTTGCTAATGCTCCAACTACTAATTTCTTGAACATAAAAATTCCCCCTCAAATATTTTTTATAGCTTGCATCTTAAATGTATCACTTTTTTAACTTTTGTAAATATTTTGAATTTGTAGAAATATTTATTTAAATTTTGGTAATATTGGTAATATACTTTATCAAATGGAAAATAGAGGAATTTATGATGATATGTAATAATGCATGTTCATTCAGCAAGAAATCGTGATAAAATCTAAGCACCTGTTCTATTTTTTTTCAATTAAAATGGAAACCTTACTTCTTATTTACCCAAATGGGAGGCGCTTTATGGCGTCTTTTTTTTATTTTCAAAAGTCCATGCTCATTTAATCCATAAAAACATAAAGTAATTTGAATCCATTAAAATACATGAGTGACTCCTTATTTTTCTCCTACTCTTTAAAGGAGGAATTATTATGGGCTTTGGTGGTAGCTGCGGTGGCGGCTGTGGCTTTGCAGGAGGATTTGCTTTATTAGTTGTATTATTTATTTTATTAATTATTGTTGGAGCTTCTTGCTTCTGCTAAAAAACCATTAGAAAAGGCACCCTTATATGGGCGCCTTTTCTTTATGTATATTATTTATTATCCAATTCAT
>NZ_JBNLYC010000416.1:0-1141 GCF_050172015.1 Bacillus sp. GMa5/1
TTTAATATCTCACCAAAAAATGAAGAATAATACCAATGAATTCTATTCAAATTGTCTTTTTTCTAAACGATCAATCGCATCTCGTTTCTTTTTATTATTTATATTTGTATAGATACTAGTAACCTCAACAGAAGTGTGACCGAGTTGATCTCGTAGCAATACTAAGTCCTTGTTTTCCTTATAATGATTTGTAGCATACGTATGACGTAGCTTATGTGGACTACGCTTTTCATCGAATGCACTTGAATACTTCTCTACTAAGTTCTGTATAGCGCGTACAGAAAGCTGTGTGTATTTTCCCTGGTACCTAGTTACAAATAGAATATCTTCTTCAGGTGGACACATATATTTCTCTAAACGTACTTTCATGTATTCTTGTACGTCGTCTAAACACGATTTCGTTGCGAGTATTGAAGATTTCTTATTACCTTTACGAGTCACTTTAATGGTCCCCTGTCGAAAGTTAATACTTGAGAGGGTAAGACTAGCTAATTCTGATACTCGAAGCCCAGTGCCTAAAATAAGGCTTATTAATGCTATATCACGTTCTTTGTCACGTGAAAAATAATTGTATTTACGTGTAGAGGTCTCTTTTAAGATTGTTGCATAATCATTTATCAAAAATCGTAAGAATGCTACATCCTCATTATCGTTAAAGATAATATTTGCCACTTCATCAGCTCTTGCTGCAGCATCAACTTTTTCTTTATGTAGTTCGATTTTCTCCATCACGTTACGTGAGAGATAGCTTTTTCCATGCTCATCTTCTGAATTCTGCGCTAAATATTTAAAGAGAGATTTTAAGGCAGAAAAGGTTCTATTTATAGCTCTAGTTTCAATTCCTTCACCTTGCAAGTACATGTGAAAGCGATTTACATCATTTAAGGGTAATGTTTGTAATGTCTCAATAGGTATATCAGTTATATTAGTAACCACGTTACCATTTACGACAGCTAATCGCTTAAGAATAATCCATTTAAAGAATTTTTCAAATTCAGTTATATATGCGTATAGAGTAGCAGGGGAGAGAGCAGTCTTCATTTCTAGGTATTCTATGACATACCAGGGCATATTATTTTTATGCTTTTCTACAAGAGCCTTAAAACGTTCTTTTTCTCTATTACTCATGGTGTACACCTCA
>NZ_JBNLYC010000417.1:0-1133 GCF_050172015.1 Bacillus sp. GMa5/1
AATAACAGTTCTTTTTTTGCTGAGAGGGCCGATAGGACTCCTCTTCTTCTTGCTCACCGAGGGCTTTCGCAAACATTTAGCATCGAAGGGATTGAGGGTGATACATGTACAGCTGAACGTATAAATAAACCTGAATATTCTTATTTAGAAAATACAATTCCATCTATGGAAGCGGCATTTAAAGCTGGGGCTGATCTAGTAGAGTTTGATGTTCAACCAACTAAAGATAATAATTTTGTTATTTTTCATGACTGGACTCTTGATTGCCGTACTAATGGTAAAGGTGTTACAAGAGATTTTACAACAAAAGAATTACAAGCACTTGATATTGGTTACGGTTATACAGCTGATGGTGGTAAAACATTCCCATTTCGTGGTCAGGGGATTAACCTTATGCCAACACTTGATGACGTACTTAACCATTTTCCAGATCGCTCTTTTCTTATTCATATTAAAAGTGATGATGAAAATGAAGGAATCCAATTGGCTGCTTACCTTAAGAAACTACCAGCAAAACGCCTTGAGCAACTAACTGTATATGGTGGCGATAAACCAATTGCTGCGATAAAAGAGCGCATCCCTAGTTTACGATTAATGTCTAAAGCAACCATGAAAAAGGATCTTCTTACTTATATGGCGTTAGGGTGGACTGGTTACATGCCTTCAAGCCTGAAGCATGGGGAGTTACATATACCAGACAAAGTAGCTCCTTGGCTTTGGGGATGGCCAAATCGTTTTCTTAATCGAATGGATAAAGCTGATACTCGAGTTATCGTTGTAGGAGGAAATGGATTTGGATTTTCAAGTGGATTTGACTCACTTGAAGATATAAAACGTCTTCCTGACGATTTTACAGGTGGAATTTGGACAAACCGCATTGATAAAATAGCACCTTTATTTCAAAAATAAAAGATGATATAACAATCGAAGTTTTTTCATATGTTTAACCATTTATATTTTAAAAGAAGACTTATTAATAATGTTGAAGTTTTATACACCGATAAACACCGCTGATGACCTCCATTATTTATAGGAAATCAGGGGTGTTTTTTGGATGAATGCAACTCACTGTAATTCAAACCGAAGTACGACAACAATCAAAGAATCACCTGCTATATGTAAAAAATGAGATA
>NZ_JBNLYC010000418.1:0-1131 GCF_050172015.1 Bacillus sp. GMa5/1
TAAATAAAAAAAAAACCTTGCAAGATTTTTGTAAGGTTTTTTGAATTGGTATATACATTAAAGAGAAAAATTGAATTTCTAATTATAATTAAGACCAAACCCACTCATCATTTTGATAAGCTTGAGTGTTGGTTTCATCTACTTTTTGAATATTATCTATAACGGTTACATCTGCATCGATATTACCACGTCCCAAAGCCAATTCCATATTAATTTTCACTTTGTCTCCTAATTTAAATTGTTGTCCTTGAGTTAAACGAACTTCGATAATTTCTTTTTGGCCATATTGATTCATATAAGGAACTATTACGTAATTAAACTCATTAAATTTATTTCCAATTTCTATAATTTCACCTGTTACATGGCCATTTACTTCACGATTCAAAATAGGGTTACTTTGTGCCTGAGAATCATTAACTTTTTCAATTTCGTCCATTACCGACCACTCATTACTTCTTTCAGCGTTCGCCATATGCACTTTCACTTTTTCATCTGCATTAAATTTTTGTCCTTTTGTCAAATAAACCGTAACATTCTTTTTTTGAACCCCATCTTTTCCAGTATATTGAAC
This sequence comes from Bacillus sp. GMa5/1, assembly GCF_050172015.1. Lineage (NCBI taxonomy): Bacteria > Bacillati > Bacillota > Bacilli > Caryophanales > Bacillaceae > Bacillus > Bacillus sp. GMa5/1. Next base: position 572 of record NZ_JBNLYC010000418.1, read on the forward strand.
GATTACATAATCTAATGATTGAAATTTACCTACTTTTGTAATATATCCTATTTCATATTCGTATGCGAAGACATGTTCTAAATATTCCCCCTGATGCAATGTATCAGTCCCTTGAACTTTTTCAATAGACTGTGCAATCATATAACTCTCAAAATTACGCATCATCGCACCAGTAGCTTTTATATCATCACCAACTTTTACATTAGGATTAAAGTTAGTTGTAGTAATACTAAAACGATTAGTATTATCAATATTCGTATTGGATTCTTTCACTTCAATATAGATAGTATTCCCTGAAACTTCCACTACACGTCCTTCTATTGATGAAACATTTGATTCAACAGCTGCACTTGCTTTTGTTACCTCTAATCCTGGTAAATTTGTTCCTGCAAGAGCTGCAATTCCTAATGCACCAGCTAAAATGATTTTTTTCATACCTTATAACATCTCCATTCCGATTGTATTTAAATACACAGTTAGGTTTAATCCGTAACTAACTTTCGTATATCACCTAACATGTAACTATTATAGTTACAATAAGAATGATTATCAACTATAAT
>NZ_JBNLYC010000419.1:0-1109 GCF_050172015.1 Bacillus sp. GMa5/1
AATCAATCTATTCAATATAATGATTTACTTTTAATAGGAGTAGTAATTGTTGTTGTAATGATTTTATTAGGTAGTTTTTGTTTTAAAAAACTAGATGTGATAGGTGAATAATTTATGGACAATTATATTAAATGTGAATGTATGACGAAAAGATTAAAAGGAAATATTGTGTTAGATAATATTAGTTTGTCAGTAAAAAAAGGCGAATTTTTAGTTTTGAAGGGGCATAATGGCTCTGGTAAAACGATGATTTTACGCGCTATATCAGGGTTAATGCGCTTGAATTCTGGAGTTGTTTATATAGATAATGAAATAATTGGAAAACAAAAGCAATTTCCTGATTCTATGGGAATATTGATTGAATATCCAAGTTTTATTCCAGGGTATACTGGTTTTCAGAATTTGAAATTTTTATCATCGATTAACAATAAAATCTCCGATGAGGAGATTTATAATATTATTCAAAGGGTTGGACTTGATAAAACAGATAAGAGAAAGTATAAAAGATACTCTTTAGGTATGAAACAACGTTTAGGGATAGCGCAAGCTTTAATGGAACAACCCAAATTACTGTTATTAGACGAGCCAACTAATGCTTTAGATAGTGATGGGATAAAAGATGTTTTAGATATTTTGAAAGTAGAAAAAGCCAAGGGAACGACTATTGTTGTAGCCAGTCATGATGTGCATGTTCTAGATAATGAAATGGTAGATCGTATTGTACATGTTAATAATGGAAAGTTGGTAGATTAAGAGTGACGAGAAAACATATCTTAATAAGTATTGGATTGTGTCTGTTGCTATGTATATTTGCTAGTTTATTAAGATTTAAAACATTAAATCTTAATAATGAATCTTATAAAGTGGTAAAAGATGAGTTTTTATCTAATAGAACTTTTGAAGATGGGCAAGGAGTTACGTTTCATGCACTCAATCCTCTTGATCCTACAAAAGTTTATGATCCCTATGAAGACCGTGAAGTAGTGACGTATGTTTTACCTTTAGATATTACAAATACAACAAATCGAGATATTAACTTGCTTAGTAATAAGTCTATTTCCGATACAATGTTTTATTCTAAAATAGGTGAGTTTTATAATTTAATCCCT
>NZ_JBNLYC010000420.1:0-1129 GCF_050172015.1 Bacillus sp. GMa5/1
TTTTCTATTTCAGTTTAATTTTGTAAGTTATTAAGAGAAAAAAACGCTATCTTTTCCTAGGATTCCACAAAAAAGATAGCGTAGTTCTTATAATTTAAAATGATGATTGAACTTTTGTATTCGATTTTAGGTAAACTATTTATTTTCATTTAAAAATTCAAGAACTTTATTAAAAGTTTCTCGCCCTGCTGGTGTGTTCATTTTAAATTGAAACTCATGAGCCAACTCACCAGAAATATTTTTATCAAAGAAGAGTTTTTCTATAGGTACTCCTTTACTTTCTAACTCAGACGCTAGTGCTTTGGCTTGATCTTCGAATGATGCAGTATTTCCATCTGTAATAAATGTTGGTGGATAATCTTTTGTAACGTGTTTAATGATAGAAGCAATTTCTATTTCAGGTAATGTTTCAAAATCCTTTTTCCCAAAATAAGCCCAACCAGTGGTACGCATAAAATCTTGTACTTCTTTAGTTGTTTCCATTTTAGCTAATGCAGGCATATTATATGGACCACAAAATAGTAACGTGCCTTTAATTGTAGCAGGCTCAACAACAGGATCAATTTTAGTTAACCTTGCATAATTGGAAGATGTTTGAATATTAACGAATTGTCCAGATATTTGTGCTCCAGCAGAATCTCCTGCAAAATAAACCTGTTCAAGTTTTAAATGATATTTCTTTGCATTTTCTTTTATATATTCATAAGCCTCACCAAGTTGGAATACTGGTGTAGGATATTTCATCTTAGGTGCAAGAGCATAATTTATATTTATTACTGCGTAACCCTTAGCAGCCAATTCTACTGCATAACCAGTGATATCGGATTTATCCCCACCTACAAATCCACCCCCATGAACCCAAAAAATAACAGGTGTTTTGTCAGTATGGTTTTTCGGATAAATAATGTCTAACATACCATCGGGAAATTTAGAATTATAATTGATGTCCTTAACGATTTGTGTTTCTTTTAAAGCGTTTTGATAATTATCCGATTGAACAAACATTCCACCTTCAAATGCTTTTTTTATGAGAAACGCTTTTGGAATAGGTGAAAGGTTCCAATAACTAACTCCTGCAATAATCAATCCGAAAACAATCAAAAGAAATATTAATATTCTTTTTTTCCAT
>NZ_JBNLYC010000421.1:0-1123 GCF_050172015.1 Bacillus sp. GMa5/1
CAATACAAGCTAGTGCTTACACATTTCAGTCACTACCGATTGCTGCCCTTTTTAAAAGGGCTATTTTTACGTTTTAATAAAAAGAATATACTAAGAGTTCAGTATAAATTATTTATTTTAATGTAGTTAAATGTGCTTATATATGTGAAATTAGAGAAGGAAGCTGTGTAGAGATGTTTCTACACAGTTTTTTTAGGATATGAAAAAATTACCAAAAATATGTTAAAATAACATTGTCATACAACAAGGGGGATTTGTTTTATGGAAAATGGACATCTTGCTAAAGTAGACTTAACGAAAAAAATTGAATCAAAATCTAAGTACAACAAGAAACTCGAAAAATATCAAAGGCGCTTATTAACATTACAGCAAATTTTGAAAGAAGAAAAAATCGCGGTTATGCTTGTTATGGAAGGATGGGATGCGGCTGGTAAAGGTGGGGCAATTAAGCGGGTGACGGAACATCTTGACCCGCGTGGGTTCCAAGTAAATCCAATTGGAGCGCCTGTACCTCATGAAAAACGTTACCATTATTTGCAACGTTTCTGGCGCAAAATTCCACAGTACGGGCAAATCACCATTTTTGATCGCTCATGGTACGGTCGTGTGTTAGTTGAGCGTGTTGAAGGATTTGCTACAAAGGAAGAGTGGATGAGAGCATATGATGAGATTAATGATTTTGAAAAACTACTAACAGATGACCATTACATAATAGGGAAGTTCTTCTACCATATAAGTAAAGAGGAACAGTTAAAGAGATTTAAAGATAGAGAGAAAAATCCTTTGAAAAGATGGAAAATTACAGACGAAGATTGGCGTAATCGTGAAAAATGGGATGAGTATGTTGAAGCAATGGAAGACATGTTTGAAAAAACAAGTAAGCCAAATGCGAAGTGGCATATTATTGAAAGTAACGATAAATTGTATGCCCGTGTGAAAACGTTAAAAATCATTATTTCATTCATTGAGGATTATTTCTTAGAACATGGTATAGAATTGCCTTCTTATTATTATGAAATGAAAGAGGATATTGAAGTTTTGCAAGATGTAGGTGTTAAAGAGTAAAAAAGAAAATGGTCCTGTGAATTGGTGAAACCAAATTATGGGACTTTTTTATTTAGAA
>NZ_JBNLYC010000422.1:0-1122 GCF_050172015.1 Bacillus sp. GMa5/1
CTTTAAATATGGTATTACGAAACAAATGAATTGTAAATGTTGACCTTAAAAAGAAATGTGTATATAATTACATGTAGTTATTGAAACTACATGTAATTATATGAGGGGTGTTATTATGAATGCTTATGTAAGGGAACCAGTTAATGCATTTACTCACTTAGGTGGAGCGATATTATCATTTATTGCGTTATTAGCTATGCTTGTGAAAGTTTCTATCAAGATGCCATCATTTGCTGCAATTACAGCTGTTATTTTGTTTGGTATTGGAATGATGGTCCTTTATACGGCGTCAGCTGTATATCATAGTGTTGTGGCCAATGAACGTGTTATATACTTCTTTAGGAAGCTAGATCATTCTATGATTTTTATATTAATTGCAGGTACATATGCACCCTTTTGCTTAATTACATTAAATTCAGCAAGTGGTTTGCTATTATTTTGTTTAGTCTATGCAACTGCGATTTGTGGCATTGTATTTAAAATGTTTTGGTTTAATTGTCCAAGGTGGTTATCGACAGCAATTTATATTACGATGGGTTGGTTAATTGTTTTATTCTTTGCACCGTTAGCTGAGAATTTAAGTACAGGAGGCATTATTTTCTTAGTACTTGGGGGCATTTTTTATACAATTGGTGGATTTATTTATGGAACAAAGCCAAAATGGTTAGAGTTTAAATACATGGGGCATCATGAAATTTTTCATGTTTTTGTATTATTAGGTAGTCTTGCGCATTTTCTAAGTGTATATTGTTACGTAATTTAATAAAAAAACGTCACATAATTTTTATTATGTGGCATTTTTTTATTACCTGATTAGAATCGTATATGTTATAAAATTATTATGGGATAAAATGTAAGTTTCTGTGTTCGCATGTTAAACATAGGATAAGAAATATATGATATACTTTGAGAAGTTTATAATGAATGAAATATGGAGGACTATAATTATGGCAATACTTGTAACAGGTGGAGCAGGATATATTGGTAGTCATACATGTGTAGAATTACTAAATAGCGGTTACGAAGTTATAGTAGTGGATAATCTTTCGAATAGCTCGGTAGAATCTATAAATCGAGTAAAAGAAATAACAGGAAAACAATTTAAGTTTTATAAAGAAGATG
>NZ_JBNLYC010000423.1:0-1097 GCF_050172015.1 Bacillus sp. GMa5/1
GTTAGATTTCTATAATATAGAGAATAGACAGTTAATACATGAAACGATTGATAGTAGCCAAAGACTTTCAAATAGTTTTTCAACTTTAAACTTCCATCCTTCATTTTATTTGAATATGTATGATTCGGAATGGAATGAGAAATTGTATTATTCAGAGAAACTAGATGCTTTAATCGTTTATGAAGTAGACAATGAAAAGTTGAAATTATTTGGAGTATTTGCGCCAGTACTTCCGGTTTTAGATGAATTATGTGGAGAAATCAATGAAAGGTTTACGGAAATCGAATTTTATTTTTCACCGGATCAATTAGGGGTTGAGGATGTACAGTTTACAGAATTACAGTCTAGCAAGTATTTAATGGTTCGAAGTGATAAAGAGTTAGATTTTAAAGGTTATAAATTCCCAGTATTAGCGGAGTTTTAAATGTCTATATAAATGCTTTATTATGGAGGAGCTATGAATATATCGTATATACCAGAACGTATTGAGCAACTCACTATAATGAATGTACCTGAATACTATAAAATTAATGATAATCATGCGTTTATTGTCCGTTCGAAAGCAGAAACCGATTTTTGGCTTAAAACACATTATGGTTTTGAAGTAATGAATGGTCATGTATTTTATAATGAGATGATGACAGACTTTCAAGCTGAAGTTCAGTTACGTATGAATCCAAATTCAAAATTCGATCAAGCAGGTCTTTTTGTTATGATTTCGGAGAACTGTTGGCTAAAAACATCTTTAGAATATATCCCTGAAGGGCCATCTCACTTAGGTGCTGTCGTAACGAATAATGGATATTCTGATTGGTCAACGCAAGATTATCCAACAGAAGCAGCTAAGCAACAACTTCGTTTTCGAATTATTCGAAAACGCGGTGATTATACAATATATGTGAAAAAGAGCCATCAATGGGAACAAATAAGAATCGCTCATTTAATGGAGGATATAGGGAGTGAGCCTATTAAAATAGGTTTTTACACGTGTAGTCCTTCTAAAAATAATGGATTTGAGACTGAGTTTTTAAATTTTACAATTGAAGAATTATAGATGAAAAACCGTATTCTTTTCATTAAGAATGCGGTTTTTGTAT
>NZ_JBNLYC010000424.1:0-1074 GCF_050172015.1 Bacillus sp. GMa5/1
AAGTTAGAGAGTTATGGAATAAAATATAATTTGTATGTACATTTCTTTCAAAAAAAGTTTTGTAGTTTGCAACTGAATTAAAAAACATAGATTTTTATGACTCTTTCGGAGATATACCAAAGTGGGATCTTTGATATGCACATTACTATACCGAACTTTCGGTATAGTATTTTTTTGCAGCTCCTTGATTTTTCACCAAATACGTATAAAAATCAATAGTAGGAAAATAAACTGCTGGCTAAAAGTTTACTTTCGATAAAATAAAAAAGAATCTGCAAATCTGCAGATTCTCCTGATAATGATTATATAAGTATAGTATCATCCATTTATTTGACTATTATTCGGAAAGTATAAAACGGTTCACTAGATAGCAGAGTATTTTTACATATTGTATTAATTCCTTCTTCAAAAATCCCCCTAAAATAAAAAATACGCTATTCTTTCTGTAGAATCATAGGAAAGGATGGTATTTTTGTATGTCTATTTCTGTATTTGATGAATTATAACTATTTGCTCAAGAAATTCAAAGCTTTTTATGGACTTTCTTTTATTATATCGGTTTCACATATTTCCTCTAAAATCTCTAATACTTGCTTTTTCAATTCAGCCATTTACTTATTTTCTATGACTTCTTATTCTTTTTCTTTTATAGGAATCATTGCAAGAACTGTTAAATCTGCATTCGTTAAATCTTTTATCACTTGATGAGAAGCAAATACCGGTAGCGAAACAATAAAACCATCATCTACTTTTGTAATATCATTATGTGTAACATACTCCAGAAATACTTTATTTGCAGCCGCTACAAATTCTTCATCGCCTGTTCCATCAGGGTATGATACACCAATTTCCCCTAACATAATATAATATTGCTTTTTAATACCAGTCATATCCATTGGATCAATGGATTGAATTTTGTAATTTACCATTCCAGATTTCACTTTTCTTTCAGGAATATCTAAGTCAAAAAACTCTCCAGCTTCTTCTAAAATAATATTGATATCTTTGATTGTTGTTATAGCATTAGTTGCTTCCTTAAAAAACATGAGTTGCTCTCTTGATAAAACAATATTT
>NZ_JBNLYC010000425.1:0-1060 GCF_050172015.1 Bacillus sp. GMa5/1
TGTATTTTTTTTGAAAAGTGTATATAGACCTAATGATTCTAAACTTAAAAAAAGTCTTCAAGCTCTTTATCCGGATGCAGAAATTATATTAACTAATAGCGGTACATCTGCATTAGTGGTTGGTTTAAAGTACTTAAAAGTAGCAAAGGGAGATGAAGTGATTCTATCAAACTTTAATTGTCCTAATGTGATAGAAGCAATATTAACTGTGGGAGCAAAACCTGTATTAATTGATTTAAACACTAATCATTCAATTTCTCTTAATAAAATAAAAAAACATTTGAATGCTAATACAAAGGCAATTATTCTTACGCACTTGTATGGATGTCATGATGATTTAGAAATTATTGACTGGGCTAGAGAAAATAATATTTATATCATCGATGATGCTGCACAAGCAATGTTTTCTTATCAAAATGGAAAGCCAGTTGGTAGTTTAGGCGACATTGGTATTTTAAGCTTTGGGGGAACTAAACCAATCCCAAGTATAGGGGGAGGAGCGTTACTTCTTAATCGTACAATAAGTGAATTGTGTGACATGGATGAAGAAAAGAAGGAAGAAGTGATTTTAGATTATAAGAATCATTTAAAAACACAATTAGGTATAAGAATAAAAAAGAGTAGAGTACTGAGTTTATTTACTAATTATTGGAGGAAATTAGAGATTCTGCCCTCCTATAATAATAGTAAATTAGATTCTTTACCGGAGAAAACGGAAGTTATAAACCCAAAAAGAATGTCTATAGTACGTTCATTGTTAATTGATAAACACCTACAGAAAACAAAGAAGATTTTAGAAATGAATATATGTAACGCTAGTCTGTGTTATACAATGCTACAGGAAATTGAAGAAAAGTATGGCGTTAAGATTATATTTTCAACTCAGAACGTTTATTTGAACTATTTTACCATTATATTCAAAGAACCATCTGATAGGTATGAGTGTTCTGTACATTTAGCGGAAAAAGGTATACAAACTTGTTGGAACTATTTACCCCTAAGTGAAATTCCTATTTTTTCGAAGTACGCAACCGAGTCAGAAAATATAGATTTTTTATGG
>NZ_JBNLYC010000426.1:0-1057 GCF_050172015.1 Bacillus sp. GMa5/1
TCTAACCATGGCCAAAGAAAAAGCTAAGCTACAACATTTAAAACAAAACGAAGTATTTCTTGAAGGTTCTATAGAAGCGCTACAAGCAGAGAATGAACGTCTGCGTATGGAAAATGACTATTTAAAAAAGTTGAATGCCTTAGTTCAAAAGAAGAAAACATCACAGACCAAGACAAAGCGCAATTGATTTATGAATTAAGGCATAAATATAAGGTCGTTGACCTTGTGAAAGTCGCTAATATCGCTCGTAGTACGTATTATTACTGGATGAAACAAGCGAAACGTCCAGATAAATATAAGAAAGTTAAAGAATTAATTAAAGAGATTTTTAGTGAGAATTTTGGGAGGTATGGTTATCGTCGTATTACATTGGAATTACGTAATCGAGGCCATGCATTAAATCATAAAACCGTTCGACGTTTAATGAATATCCTGGGATTAAAATGTCTTGTTCGATTAAAAAAATATCGTTCATATAAAGGGACTGTCGGGAAATTCGCTCCTAATATTTTAAAACGTAATTTTCACGCATCAAAACCAAACGAGAAATGGGTAACAGATGTGACGGAGTTCCACTTACATGGTAAAAAACTATATCTATCACCCATTTTAGACTTATATAACGGAGAAATTATAGCTTACAATATAGAACATAGACCTGCCTATTCCCTTGTTTCTAAAATGTTAAATAAGGCGTTTCAATGTTTGAATGATAAGGAAACTCCTATTTTACACTCGGATCAAGGTTGGCATTATCAAATGCGACAATATCATCAGTCGCTTAAAAAACATAACGTTATCCAAAGTATGTCCCGTAAGGGAAATTGCTTAGATAATGCAGTCATGGAAAATTTCTTTGGCTTATTAAAGTCTGAATTACTTTATCTTAAAGAGTTTGAAAGTATGGAACAATTTAAGCAAGAACTAGAAACTTATATTCATTACTACAATCACAAAAGAATTAAAACAAAACTAAAAGGATTGTCCCCTGTGCAATACAGAGTTCAATCCTTAGTAGCTGCTTAATATATTTGTCTAATTTTTTGGGTTCAGTTCA
>NZ_JBNLYC010000427.1:0-1056 GCF_050172015.1 Bacillus sp. GMa5/1
ATGCAATAAATATATTATTCTTATCGTATATTAATTATTCAAACTTAATGTTTATTAAAATGGTAAATATGGTTTTGGATCTACTTGTCCACCTATATACTGATTCTTAATTTCGAAGTGCAAATGGTTCCCAGTAGAGTCTCGCCTGTACTACCTACTTTTCCTATTACTTGACCTTGTTGTACATGTGCCCCTACAGTAGTTAAAATTGAGTCCATATGACTGTATAATGTCCAAAGTCCGTCTTCATGCCTAATAAACACCGCATTTCCATATCCACCAAATCCTTGACCTCTTACACCAAAACCAGCAAATTCTACAGTTCCCGATTTAGATGCCATTATTGGTGTACCCTTTGCCGCTGAGAAATCAATACCTTTATGCACTGTCCCCCAACGACTTCCATACCATGAGCTAACATTTGGATTTTGGATAGACATTTGATATTTAGAAGAACCCGAATCTGTTTCATGCGGATTCATCCACTTGTCGCCTTCCCATGTTTTAATCTTTAACCAACCACTAGTTGTCCCATCTATTATTCTAAAATTCTGCGGACTATATACTGCTCCAGCGTTTGCTTTTCCTGAACTAAATGAAGGCTCATTATACGCATAGATTGTTTTGTTGACAGTAATTTGTTCAGCCGTAGGATTCATCCACTTGTCGCCTTCCCACGTCTTAATTTTCAGCCAACCATCTGTTGTTCCATCTACTATTCTAAATGTTTGTCGCCCATACTTCGCTCCAGCATTCGCAACCTTTGATGAGAAAGAAGGTTCATCATATGCATAGAAATCTCCCATGACACGTTCTTCCCCATTTAAGTTAATCCAAGCTGGACCTTCCCATGTTTCAATCTTCCACCAACCATTATCTCTTTTTTCCACGACTCCTACATTTTGAGCACCATACTCTGATCCACCATTTGTTTTAGCTGAATTAAAAGATGGTTCCTTATACCCATAGAATGATTGATTCACGTACTCAGAACTACTAGCAGCGTGAGTTACCATACTAAATGTCGAGATAGATAGAATAAAGAATAATAACATT
>NZ_JBNLYC010000428.1:0-1053 GCF_050172015.1 Bacillus sp. GMa5/1
ATCCTGATTATATAAATGAAGCGGAATTAAAAAAGGAAAATAACGAAAGAGAAGATTCATATACATATGAAGGATTTTCAGATGAAGAAATACTGTACTACTACTTGAATCGACAAACACATTTTGACCAAGAAAAACGAATCAAGGATGCATCAAGAATTCTATATGCACGTGATTTAAGTCAGTTTTATTTCTTTATTAGACAAAGTGAGGAATTTCTACAGAAAGATGTAAAGGATTATAAATTTGGTCAAGTATGGAGAAACCTTAGGAAACGGCATATCCGTAATTATCAAAAATGGTTATCTCAAGAGGCAACCTCCTATCAGTCAAAAGATAAATACAAGCCATCTACAGTTAGTAGAAAGCTTGGTGTTATTCGTTCATATTTGAAATGGCTATATGAAATCCAATATATTCAGGATCCTCTACATGTTGAGATACTAAGTACAACTGTAAATAAACAACATAAACCTAAACGGGAGTTATCATATGAGGAAGTAAAACAATTGCTTCATTACTACAAGGATAATGAAATCAATTACGCTTTATTGTCAGTTCTAGCTACCACAGGGTTACGTGTTGCAGAAGTCGCACATGCAAAGTGGGAAGATCTTGAGTATGATACTATACGAGGACGATATTATTTAAAGGTTGATACAAAGGGAGATAATGAGCGGATTGTTTCCATTAATAAGGAGATTTTTAATCGGATTGTCGCATTTCGAATGCGGAGAAGATTACCTATAGACATTGGAAATAGAAATGGTGGAACAGTATTTCAAACTAAAAACCATACTGCTTATAGAGAGAATTATTTGTCACAATATATTTCTAAAATCATTAAGGATACTCAGCTACCCTTTACAGAGAATATGGGAATTACTCCCCACTTCTTTAGACATTTTTATGTACAGTACTTATATGATTACAAAGGATTACCACCTCATATTATCGCAGCTGCAGTAGGTCATAAAAATGATCGTACTACGAAAGAAAATTATTTGAATCAGCGATTGACGAAAGATAATGATGCCGGTAATTTAATTTTGG
>NZ_JBNLYC010000429.1:0-1050 GCF_050172015.1 Bacillus sp. GMa5/1
TTTAATAAATTTGCTTAAAACATTTTTGAAGAAGAGGACCTTAAAAATAAGGAGGAATCTATAATGGAAGTTTTAAACAAAAAAAATGTAAGTGTTATTTCAGAATCTGAAGAAGTGGGAGGATGGGTAGCATGTGTTGGAGCATGTGGTACTATATGTTTTGCTAGCGGTGGTGTTGGAACAGAGATTGCAGCTGCAGCTTATTTCCTATAAGCACAACATAAATGTAAAAAAGAAGAAAAAATAAGGAGGAATTTATTATGGAAGTTATGAACAATGCCTTAATTACAAAAGTAGATGAAGAGATTGGAGGAAATGCTGCTTGTGTAATTGGTTGTATTGGTAGTTGCTTAATTAGTGAAGGTATCGGATCACTTATCGGAACAGCATTTACTTTAGGTTAAAAATAAATATTTAACAGCATACCAATAAAACATTTAGTATACCTCTTCTTCTAAATGTTTTTTTATAAATTTTAATCCGCTATTAACTGGGAGTGAATAAGAGATGTCTAAACAAAGACTGTCAATGATGCCCTTTAAAACAGACAAATTTTCATATGTACTAGATGGTAATACAGGTAGGGTAATTGTTGCCGATAGCCCTACAATATATATTATCTCACAGTACCATCAGCTTGAAAAGAAAGCACTAATAAAAAAAACAAAAGAAAAATTTGCTGATTTTCATAAGGATTACCATGCTATATATAATTATGTGTCCAATCTTATTAATATGGGGATGTTTTATTTACCAGAAACAGAATATTCGAATTCATCTATTAATTCAAAGGAATTAGCAATAAATAGTAACCAATCACAACTAATATTAATACTCACTGAAAAATGTAATTTACGCTGTGAATACTGTATTTATAACGATAAATATCCAGAAGAAATGGGATATTCTGATGAGGGAATGGATTTTGAAACAGCTACAAAGGCAGTAGATATGTATTATCAATTGCATATGGAAAGGGTAAAAAGAGGACATAAAAAATTCCCAGTAATTACAATGTATGGTGGTGAACCATTGTTAAAATTTGATTTA
>NZ_JBNLYC010000430.1:0-1034 GCF_050172015.1 Bacillus sp. GMa5/1
TATTTTCAGATAACTCCCAACTATAATCTATATAATTTTTTATATTTTGTTTCATTTCGTCTTCACTAATATTTTCGTTTTCCTTTGAGGAACTAAATATATTTTCTGGAACTTTAATAGCAACATCTTTGATAGATTGTACATCATTTTTTTCCTTAGGCTGTACACTGTTTGAACAAGCTGATAGAAATAACATTGTAAGTAACATGAGTGGGTATAAAATATAATTTTTCATCTTAATCTCCTTTTGCATTAGTGTCGTTGCAAAATAGCTACATTCCATTTCAAATATTTAACTAAAGCTACGTATAGATGTTTTATTATTTGATAACATATGACTGATATTAGTAAGCCGATGCCAAAGGCTATGAATACATTGTAAACATCGGAATAACTGATTTGATGAAACCCTTTAAAGAATCCTAACCCTATTAATAATATAGGTGAAATAATTAATAACGGTGTAGCAATTATAAGTGCTAGAAGAAGCGGTAATAGAAAGAGTAATACGAAAAAGGCGATAATGATAAATATAAAGTTTAAAAGACTTAAGCTCATAACAGAAAACAGTGCTGTCATAATGTTTTTTTAGGCTGCGTTTCTTGTCAGCTTTACTGATTACATATGAAATATTAAGTTCTTTAGCGATAGTTTTAGGGTTTCCTAGCTTTTTAGAAATTTCCTCTTCAGATATTCCATCTTGTTTACCACTAATAAAATGAGTTTCGTACTCCGAGATAATATCCTCCTTTTCTAAATTAGGCATATTCTGCAGAGAGGAACTAAGTTGTTCCAAAAATTCATTTTTGTTCATAACAATCACTTTCCTTTATAGAATGATGAATTACAGTTGAGAATCTTATCTTTTTTCTAAACAGCACACACAATCTATATTTACTTTTTGAAAGGCGATATACTAATCGTAAATAATATTCCAAATAATGGTTATTCCATTATTTACAAATATATCACTTGCTATTATTCTTTGCAAGGTACTATAAATTTGTTAATAATGTGAATAGGTGGAAGTATTT
>NZ_JBNLYC010000431.1:0-1024 GCF_050172015.1 Bacillus sp. GMa5/1
TTTTAGCGAACTGACTAAAGTTTCACTCCCTTATAAAATGAAACTTTAATCAGTAAGGGTTTTATACATCCTCCGCTAATTATTAACCCTCACCACTCGGGCTGCCCATTAATGCGGAGTTTTATTGGAATAAAAAGAGGAGGCATGTTTGTGAGAAATATAATAGATGATCCAATACAAAAAAATATAGAATTATACTATGCTTTTATTCAATTCGTTTCAATGATAACATTACCAAAAGTATCAGCTATTGAAACAGGTAAAAATGAATTAAAAAATCAGATGAAAAATGCTGGACAAAAAAACCCTTATTACGTATAAAAAAAGGTGAACAGGTTATATTCCTGTTCACCTTTTATCAAATTATTTTATTTATAAATTTTCACACGGGCTTCTAACGGTTGGAATTCTTTTTCACCAGCATGTACTACCGGTTTACCAAATGGCATTTGCGCAGTGAGCTTCCAATTTGCTGGAACATCCCACTCTTTTCTCACTTCTTCATCAATTAGCGGATTGTAATGCTGCAACGTAGCACCAAACCCTTCAATTTCTAAAGCTGTCCAAATTGCAAATTGTAACATTCCTGATGATTGCTGAGACCAAGTTGGGAAATTATCTTTATATAATGCAAAGTTTGCTTGAAGGCTTTCCACTACTTCACTGTCTTCAAAATATAAAACCGTTCCATAACCACTTTTAAATGCATTCATTTTTTCTTCAGTAGGTGCAAAGTTATTTTCAGGTACAATTTTTCGTAACGTTTCTTTCGTAATATCCCATAATTTATCATGTTGTTCTCCTAATAAAACAACAACGCGAGCACTTTGAGAATTAAAAGCTGAAGGTGTATGTTTTACAGCATGATAAATCACTTCTTGAATTTTCTCATCAGAAACTACTTGCTCTTTACTAATTGCATAAATAGATCTTCTGTCTTCAATTGCTGAGTAAAAATCTTTTGCCATCATAATTCCCTCCAATTTTCAATTGAGGCTATTTCATATGTATATATCATATTACG
>NZ_JBNLYC010000432.1:0-866 GCF_050172015.1 Bacillus sp. GMa5/1
TAACCTTTAAAGCTGTTGTGGCTACAAGTGGAAATGAACGAAAGTTAAGCTTATATAACTATCCGAGTAGTACTACGAAATCTATTGTGGAATGGGTTGCCTTGTATAAAGGGAATAAGCCGCAGGATTGGACGGCACCACCTGAAGAGCAGGTAACAACAGATGAATTTACCAAGAAAACCACTGAAATTACAAAAAGTGTAGATGGTATCAAAGAAACAATAACAAAAGTAGAAAACAATCAAAATGGATTTAAAAACCGTGTTACGACTGTAGAAAAAACCGCTGAAGGTATTACTCAAAGCGTCAAATCATTACAAAATACTCAGACAGATCAAGGTAGACAATTACAAGAAGCAAAAGCTGGGTGGGAGAATACAGCAAAGGCATTGGAAGGTAAAGTTGAGATTAAGCAAGTAGAAGATTATGTCGGTGGGTTTCAAATACCTGAATTGAAGAATACTGTTACAAAAAATAAACAAGATTTACTAGATGAGATTTCTAAAAAGGTAGCCACTGAAAGCTACAATACAAAGGTTACTGAGCTAGAACGTCTTATTTCCGCAAATGCGCAGGGTATTAGTCTTGCTGCAGTTAAAACAGAAATATATACAAGAACGGAATCTGATAATCGTTATGCTGACAAAGCCTATGTAGAAAGACAAGCAGCGCGTATCGATTTAACGGAAAAAGCAATTACTAGTACTGTACAAAAAGGTGACATCATTTCGGCTATTAACCAGACAGCAGAACAAATTACAATTGATGTTGCCAAGCTAAATATCAACGCTGATACCGTTGTGAAATGGCTAACAGCAAAAGGCATAAATGCTGATGTTATCAAAATCAGTGGAGATAAAGTAACA
>NZ_JBNLYC010000433.1:0-807 GCF_050172015.1 Bacillus sp. GMa5/1
CGTGAGCCGTAGACGACCAAAGAAATCATTCCAAGTCCAAGGGCTATCGCCAGTAGTGGATATGATATGGTGCCCCTCTTTAATCTTCCCAGCTCTTATTTCACCGTAGTTACTCGCTACATTTAGGTGAACCTCTGCCATCGTCAGTTTAGCTATAACATCCGAGTTCACATCCAATAAATAGATTTCTACACGCCCCATTGAATGGGCACTATTTTGGTTCCAACACTCAACGATTGCTTCAATCGTGAAGTCTTGTAGTGGTTCCTTTAAACTCTTTCTAGCAACCCCACCATGCCATTTACTACCTGCACCAAAGTTATCAATTACAAAGCGATCACCATCTGATTTTAGAGTTCCTGTGTTTTCACCTTCGTCAGTGTTCGGTCCTGTTTGAGTCCAACCAACCATTGTTTTCATTTCATCGTGCATAACAAGCTGTTCTTTTTCGACTGTTCGTTCTTCCACAGAAACAGGATATCCCATACGAAAATGTTGCGTTTCTTCTTCTTTTTTTCGTGAAATATCAATAAAAGTGGATGGATTTTCTACATGAATTGTGAACTTAGGATCAGAATATTTACTCCCATTATTCGATATATTTGTGATTAGTCTACTTCCCTCTAATCTGAAATCTATATTTCTATTCGGGCCTAATTTATAAGGCATTGGACAAATGAACTTTAAAGTACCTTTTCCTAGACTCACAAAATCATCAATATTAAAATCTTCATCAATAACAGCTATATATGTTCTATCTGGTTTTACGTCAAAAACTAACTCGGCAGGTTGTTCTGTAATTAACCA
>NZ_JBNLYC010000434.1:0-663 GCF_050172015.1 Bacillus sp. GMa5/1
ATGAGTTATTTTATTAAAAGTGCGGGTGAAGGGAGTCGAACCCCCACGCCAAAGGCGCTAGATCCTAAGTCTAGTGCGTCTGCCAATTCCGCCACACCCGCATATTTCATTAAAATGGTGAGCCATGAAGGACTCGAACCTTCGACCCTCTGATTAAAAGTCAGATGCTCTACCAACTGAGCTAATGGCTCTTAATGGCTGGGCTAGCTGGATTCGAACCAGCGCATGACGGAGTCAAAGTCCGTTGCCTTACCGCTTGGCTATAGCCCATTAATTAAGAATGGTGGAGGGGGGCAGATTCGAACTGCCGAACCCGAAGGAGCGGATTTACAGTCCGCCGCGTTTAGCCACTTCGCTACCCCTCCGACATATATGGTGGAGGATGACGGGATCGAACCGCCGACCCCCTGCTTGTAAGGCAGGTGCTCTCCCAGCTGAGCTAATCCTCCATTTTGCCTGGCAACGTCCTACTCTCACAGGGACAAGGTCCCAACTACCATCGGCGCTAGAGAGCTTAACTTCCGTGTTCGGTATGGGAACGGGTGTGACCTCTCTGCCATCATTACCAGACTGTATTCATTTAAGACAAGAATCATTTTAACTTATTTAACTTTTAAAGTCAACAAGTTTTTTATATTCTCTCAAAACTAGATAACATTGCTA
>NZ_JBNLYC010000435.1:0-610 GCF_050172015.1 Bacillus sp. GMa5/1
CTATACGAAAGATTTATTCGGTGATTTTATAAATATAGAAAAAGGAATGAATCAAATTGAAGTTTTCCCTTCTGACATCGGACAAGTGGAAGTGACATACAGGGAGAGGTATCTATGAGTAATAATGATTTACACATTTTTGATTTCAAAACAGAACAAATTATTGCAGTAATCAAAGAACAAGACTATTGGGATGATCTCCGTAAGTGGGAACTAAAAAACAATGTAGATATGTTTGAATTTACGGTTTCAGATGGTACACATAAAGCGGCGAGATTAATGCAACAAAATATAGTGTTAAAGCGTGTTCGTGATGGGTCGTTTGTTTCGTATGTGATAAACGAAAGCGAACAGGATTCTGTAGATCGTTCTAAAAAAATCTATGCGCTCAGTGAACATACAAAACTCAGAAAGGCAAAAGTTATTAAACCACAAACTATTGAATCTTATACAGTAAATCAATGGATGGACTTTGCTTTAGAAGGTACAAAGTGGCAACGTGGTGTAACAGAATATGCGAGTTTCCGTACTATTCATATTAAAGAATTTACAAACCCACTAGATTTATTGAAAACGATAGCAAGTGCCTTTGAGTTAGAAATTCGATTCC
>NZ_JBNLYC010000436.1:0-583 GCF_050172015.1 Bacillus sp. GMa5/1
TTTTAAATCGCGAAGCGCTTGACGCAATTTTTGAAGAAAATTCAATTGAAGCAGTTATTCACTTTGCAGGATTTAAAGCTGTAGGGGAGTCAGTAGCGATTCCATTAACATATTATCATAACAACATTACAAGCACGTTAGTGCTATGTGAAGTAATGCAGAAACATAATGTAAAGAAGATAATCTTTAGTTCATCTGCAACTGTATATGGTATCCCGGAAACGTCACCGATTACGGAGGAGTTTCCATTAAGTGCAACAAATCCATATGGTCAAACGAAATTAATGATTGAGCAAATTATGCGTGATGTAGCATTTGCAGATGCAGAATGGAGTATCGCATTACTTCGCTATTTCAATCCATTTGGTGCACACGAAAGTGGGCGTATCGGAGAAGATCCAAATGGAATCCCAAATAACTTAATGCCATATGTAACGCAAGTAGCGGTAGGTAAGTTAAAAGAATTAAGCGTATTCGGAAATGACTATCCAACGAAAGATGGAACAGGAGTCCGTGATTACATCCATGTTGTGGACTTAGCAAATGGTCACGTAAAGGCGCTTGAGAAAGTACTGAGTACAAC
>NZ_JBNLYC010000437.1:0-573 GCF_050172015.1 Bacillus sp. GMa5/1
AAGCAATGTTATCTAGTTTTGAAAGAATATAAAAAACTTGTTGACTTTAAAAGTTAAATGAGTTACAATGATTCTTGTCTTAAATGAATACAGTCTGGTAATGATGGCAGAGAGGCCACACCCGTTCCCATACCGAACACGGAAGTTAAGCTCTCTAGCGCCGATGGTAGTTGGGACCTTGTCCCTGTGAGAGTAGGACGTTGCCAGGCAATCCGGAGGATTAGCTCAGCTGGGAGAGCACCTGCCTTACAAGCAGGGGGTCGGCGGTTCGATCCCGTCATCCTCCACCATTTAGCCGACTTAGCTCAATTGGTAGAGCAACTGACTTGTAATCAGTAGGTTGGGGGTTCAAGTCCTCTAGTCGGCACCAGTTTTTATTGTAAGAGCCATTAGCTCAGTTGGTAGAGCATCTGACTTTTAATCAGAGGGTCGAAGGTTCGAGTCCTTCATGGCTCACCATTTTAATTAATATGCGGGTGTGGCGGAATTGGCAGACGCACTAGACTTAGGATCTAGCGCCTTTGGCGTGGGGGTTCGACTCCCTTCACCCGCACTTTTAATAAAATATCTCAA
>NZ_JBNLYC010000438.1:0-535 GCF_050172015.1 Bacillus sp. GMa5/1
ATCCGAAAGAATTATTAATGACTTGATTTGATACACTATTTGTCATGGCTTGTCTACTGTTTGACATACTTCCATATACACCACTCATGACGGTCTTTAATCCTGCTAATTGGCTTGCGGAACTAGCCATCATACGGCTCATATCGTCCATTAATTGATTTATTTCTCCTGATATAGCAAATTGTTGTCGCGGCATGGCTGCTACTATTCCTGCGCCAATATCTCCTAGTGTCTTTTTATTCAATGGTAAAACTGCTTCTTTTCCGGCTTCTCCTGCACCTTGCAAGTTTCCGCCATTCATTCCAAAGATAGTCGGTTTAGTGAAGATACCACCTTTTGCACGCCAATCTATATTAAGTCCAGAAGGGAACGTAATATCCTTGCCTAAAATATTTTTCGTACTAGTTTGCAAGCTAAAGTGTGGAAGAGGTGGCATTTCAGGTTTAGGAATCTTTAACTTCAAGTCACTAAAGAAACTCTTAATCTTCCCAATAAATTTTTCTACACTGTCAACTGCATCTTTTATTGGATCAAT
>NZ_JBNLYC010000439.1:0-509 GCF_050172015.1 Bacillus sp. GMa5/1
GGAGTAAAAGAAGGGAGAGGGAAACCTCTCCTATTTTTTATAAGCCAAAACGCAGTAATAGTGAGTAATCTCCTATAAGACATTGCGTTCTCGTTTCATAATTTTTACTAACATTAAAAAAAGATGAAATTTATAGTTGACTCGTGTCAATAAAAGTGATAAGATAGAGATATCAAAGGGAGGTGATAATATGAATTGGGTAATCATTGCGGCAGTTATTACAAGTCTTCATCAACTATCTGGATTAATTAAAAATATCTCAGATTTGTACTTCAAGATTAAAGAAGAAATGCAGAAGAATCGCAACCGCCAAGACGATTCGGAGTAAGCACAAGGGAGAGGGAAGCCTCTCCTATTTTTTATAAGTCATAACGCATTTATAGTAAGTAATCTTTTAAAAGATATTGCGTTTCTATTTTGAAACTTTTAACAACATTTGAAAAAAGATGAAATTTGTTGTTGACTCGAGCAAACTAAAGTGATAAGATAGAGATATCAAAGGGAGGTGA
>NZ_JBNLYC010000440.1:0-494 GCF_050172015.1 Bacillus sp. GMa5/1
CGTTTTATTAGGTTTAAGATTAGTAGTAGGTGGATTAGCCCCTTCTATGATATCTACAAGGTTCTGTTCCATGTATTCTTTAGTTTTTGTTGCTATATCTTTGGCAGTTTGCGATTCCGCTTTAACAATTTCAACTTGTTCATTTGTTTCTTTTACAAGTCCTTCCAACTTATCTAACAAGCCTTTATTTGCCTTCCCAGCTAGACTACCCATAACTTGAGCAAACATGCGATCTAACAGGCTTCTCGTATCTTCCACTTCTTTAAAGTCACCAAAATAGTATTTATCATTGGCTGCATTTGTATCACATTCATCCGCTGCGATAAGACGTGCTTCTAAAAATAAAGACGGTGTAAATTTTGTATCTTTGATATGGACAATATCGCCCTTATTTACTTTTTCATGAGATAAACCAAATATCTTTTCTAATGCAACTGGGTTTACTTCATACTTTACAGTGCTATTAATACGTTTCTTTAGCTCAGCTTCCGTCA
>NZ_JBNLYC010000441.1:0-454 GCF_050172015.1 Bacillus sp. GMa5/1
CTTTTATTAACGGGAAGTGGCTCAGCTTGGTAGAGCACCTGGTTTGGGACCAGGGGGTCGCAGGTTCAAATCCTGTCTTCCCGATATTCCCAAAAAACATGGGGCCTTAGCTCAGCTGGGAGAGCGCCTGCCTTGCACGCAGGAGGTCAGCGGTTCGATCCCGCTAGGCTCCACTTTATTTAATATATGTCTCGGAGGTATACCCAAGTTCGGCTGAAGGGATCGGTCTTGAAAACCGACAGGCGGTGAGAATCGCGCGGGGGTTCGAATCCCTCTACCTCCTCCATTTTTTCTTTAATGGTTTAGACATATAATAATAAAATATTTATTTTTTCCTTCATGGAGGTATACCCAAGTTCGGCTGAAGGGATCGGTCTTGAAAACCGACAGGCGGCGAGAGTCGCGCGGGGGTTCGAATCCCTCTACCTCCTCCATTTTTTAAAACTTTATATTG
>NZ_JBNLYC010000442.1:0-428 GCF_050172015.1 Bacillus sp. GMa5/1
AAAAGCGGGTGAAGAGAATCGAACTCTCGACCAGAGCTTGGAAGGCTCTTGTTTTACCACTAAACTACACCCGCGTGGTCGGGAAGACAGGATTTGAACCTGCGACCCCCTGGTCCCAAACCAGGTGCTCTACCAAGCTGAGCCACTTCCCGTAATTGGCGCGCCCGAGAGGAGTCGAACCCCTAACCTCTTGATCCGTAGTCAAACGCTCTATCCAATTGAGCTACGGGCGCTTATTCATGATGTTTTTTCGTCGTTGTAATTTGGCGACTCAATTATCTTATCATACTACATTTTCAAATGCAAGTACTTTTTTAAGATTTTTTTGATGCGGCCGAGAGGACTTGAACCTCCACGGGGTTTCCCCCACTAGGCCCTCAACCTAGCGCGTCTGCCGTTCCGCCACGACCGCGCGGAAAAAACAAAAG
>NZ_JBNLYC010000443.1:0-397 GCF_050172015.1 Bacillus sp. GMa5/1
GCCCCTTTTTCTTTGATTTTAGGGCATCTAATCCTTCTGTTTCATAAGCTACTTTCCATTTTCGGAGTGTTTCGCAAGAAGGAATATTAAAAAAAGCAGCTGTTTCTCTCAGAGATGTCCCATTTTCATTCATATAATGAATTACATCTAGTTTATACTCGAGAGGGTAAGTTGTATAGCGTTTTTCAAACGCCTTTTCCCCTGAAAATTCAAACCGTTTAATCCATTGATAAAGTTCTCTAGGATGAACCCCTATAGAATTAGCAATGGTTTTTCCGCCTTCCGTACCTTCTAGATATCGTTTTACTGCTTGTATTTTATCTTTTGAAGAAAATTTAGCCATAAAAAATGCACCTCCAATTGTTAATTATGTGTCTAACAATTGGGGTGCACTTCA
>NZ_JBNLYC010000444.1:0-395 GCF_050172015.1 Bacillus sp. GMa5/1
GCAACTGCAGTTGGTACAGGCTTAAATGCAGATCCAGAATATATTGAAGCAGTTGTAAAACATTTAGCTGCAATTAGTGAATTACCGCTTGTTGGTGCAGAAGATTTAGTAGATGCGACGCAAAATACGGATGCTTATACTGAAGTATCTGCAGCGCTTAAAGTATGTATGATGAATATGTCTAAAATTGCGAATGACCTTCGCTTAATGGCATCAGGTCCGCGTGTTGGTTTAGCGGAAATTATGTTACCAGCTCGTCAACCAGGTTCATCTATTATGCCAGGGAAAGTAAACCCTGTTATGCCAGAAGTAATTAATCAAATTGCGTTCCAAGTAATTGGTAATGACCATACAATTTGCCTTGCTTCAGAAGCAGGACAATTAGAATTAAACGT
>NZ_JBNLYC010000445.1:0-381 GCF_050172015.1 Bacillus sp. GMa5/1
TAGCGATGTTATCTAGTTTTGAAGGAATATGCATTAAAATTTCTTCTTGACATTTCGAAAGAAATGTTTATAATGATAAAAGTCTGGTAATGATGGCAGAGAGGTCACACCCGTTCCCATACCGAACACGGAAGTTAAGCTCTCTAGCGCCGATGGTAGTTGGGACCTTGTCCCTGTGAGAGTAGGACGTTGCCAGGCTAATATTATTCCGCAGTAGCTCAGTGGTAGAGCTATCGGCTGTTAACCGATCGGTCGTAGGTTCGAGTCCTACCTGCGGAGCCATTATGCTTCCATAGCTCAGCTGGTAGAGCACTTCCATGGTAAGGAAGAGGTCACCGGTTCAAGCCCGGTTGGAAGCTTGGGAATAGGTTTAAAACTTTT
>NZ_JBNLYC010000446.1:0-374 GCF_050172015.1 Bacillus sp. GMa5/1
CTATCAGATTCCTAGACGCCTTATACTTAATAGACTACACGCAATGCTATATGGGGTTGATACCACCACACCACACCAAGGCATACCACACTGTTACTATCTAATGCGTATGAGAGAGTGGAGGCAGTGAATAGTTATCTGTTGTCTTCTTCTTTATTTGTGTTTTGTTTTGTTAATTAAAAAGAATTGAAGAGAAAGAATCTTTGAAACTTAAATGATTAAAAGAGAATACAAAAACTTTATTCATTCTTTTATTCATTCATTTGAAATCAAACGCAAAAGAAGAATGTGATTAAAGCAACGTTTTGTTTCGTGCATAAAAAGTTTATCGAATTAAATTGATTGCGAAAGTCTTTCGAATGCTTTTAAATCAA
>NZ_JBNLYC010000447.1:0-350 GCF_050172015.1 Bacillus sp. GMa5/1
AAGCGCTGCTTATCAATATAAGTTTCCGTGTTTCGTTTTCGTTTAGTTTTGAGAGTTCAATTCAGTGTTGACTCTTAAATGAGGATATGATATAAATAAATCCTGCAATTTGTATGGGCCTATAGCTCAGCTGGTTAGAGCGCACGCCTGATAAGCGTGAGGTCGATGGTTCGAGTCCATTTAGGCCCACCATACATTTTGGGGCCTTAGCTCAGCTGGGAGAGCGCCTGCCTTGCACGCAGGAGGTCAGCGGTTCGATCCCGCTAGGCTCCACCAAAAAGCTATTTTAAATAGCAAATGGTATGTTCTTTGAAAACTAGATAACAGTGTAGCTCATATTTTTTAATTTT
>NZ_JBNLYC010000448.1:0-335 GCF_050172015.1 Bacillus sp. GMa5/1
CTGTTTTAATCTTTCGGCTGACATATTTTGATCTTCTGTTTGCGGGCTATAGATGTCATATTTGTGTGAGCCATCTTCTGTCCAACGTTGTAAGGCATCTGCATCAGCGACGTATAACTTCCCGCCATTTATCTTTTCAAATGTTAGATACTCACCTGTTTCTTCGTTAAATGGTCCAATCCCAACTAATGCAGAAATCGCATCTTGTGAACTTTCAATACGGCGTATGCCTTGTAAGTCCTTGCCTAAGACAATTTCTTTCCCGTTATCCCTGCCGACTTTACGTACCATATCTACGTATCTACCAACGATAAACGAACCTTTTACTTCTGTAC
>NZ_JBNLYC010000449.1:0-305 GCF_050172015.1 Bacillus sp. GMa5/1
CGTGTGGGAAACTTTTGGGCAGCAGATATTGCCAGGATTTTTCCTGATGGAACTTATGATTCTGAATCTTATCGTGAATATTTTGATGTAGAAGAAAAATATTCAAAGAATCAGCTAGCACAGGTTATGGTTCATATCGGCGGTTGGCAAGAGGTTAAAAGATTAAACGCGTCTGTGAATGACATCAAAGTTTGGAAATTTAATAAAACAACCACTCTTGAAGCACCTTATATCGTACGAAAAGGTGATGTAGTGGAAATTGATACGGCAGATGCAAGTATCAAGATTAATGGCAAGGATGCAAT
>NZ_JBNLYC010000450.1:0-301 GCF_050172015.1 Bacillus sp. GMa5/1
ACCATTGATTCGCATTGCATTAATCATACCTTCCATACCTGTTTCTACGATGGAATTTTCTACAGCTGGCGACCCGTGTATCTCCCAAAATGGACTGTACTGAATGTTAAAGAATTGTGCGTTTTGATATCCTTTTGTGATATGTGCGAAACAGTGATCCACAATTAAATTTTTTCTCGGAATAACTGAGAACTTCTGCCCATTGTCATCTTCATACAAGAAATCAGCCATTTTAGCTGTAATTCCATTTTTATCAATCGTTACTTTATCTCCACTGATTTTAATGACATCTGCGTTTATT
>NZ_JBNLYC010000451.1:0-286 GCF_050172015.1 Bacillus sp. GMa5/1
TTGCTCCTGCAATCCCTGGGTGTGTCATTTCGAATGGATCTAGAATTAACTCTAAGTCTTCTTGTGACAATACACCATTTTTCACACAAAGTTCTCGAACGGATTGGCCTGTTGCAATTGCTTCTTTCGCAACGCGAGCTGCTGCTTCATAACCGATATGAGGGTTCACGGCTGTAATAATTCCTACACTTTTCTCAACATACTCTTTTAAGCGATCTTCATTCGCTTCAATTCCTTTTAAGCAATTATCTGTAAAGGCACGGAAACCGTTATTCATAATGCTAAT
>NZ_JBNLYC010000452.1:0-269 GCF_050172015.1 Bacillus sp. GMa5/1
CTTGTGCGTAGGATAAATCCCAATTGTAGATACAAGGTAATTCTCCTTCTACTAATTGGACACCTGAAACCATACAAGATTGTCCATACGCAACTTGGCCATAAGCGAAAATATCAAAGAAAATATATCCGTTACTCATGTTATAATCCGATGGGACTGTGAATGTAACAGTGTATCTAACAATCTTTCCATCTGCTATTTTAGGAGCTGAGAATTTTTTCTCAAATATTTGTTTGTCCACTGGATTGTCGCCTTGCCATGTTCCGAAT
>NZ_JBNLYC010000453.1:0-269 GCF_050172015.1 Bacillus sp. GMa5/1
ATTGTGCGTAGGATAAATCCCAATTGTAGATACAAGGTAATTCCCCTTCTACTAATTGAATACCCGAAACCATACAAGATTGTTCGTATGCAACTTGTCCGTAAGCGAAAATATCAAAGAAAATATATCCGTTACTCATGTTGTAATCCTGTGGAACCGTGAAGGTAACAGTGTATCTAACAATCTTTCCATCTGCTATTTTAGGAGCTGAGAATTTTTTCTCAAATATTTGTTTATCCACTGGCTTGTCGCCTTGCCATGTTCCGAAC
>NZ_JBNLYC010000454.1:0-267 GCF_050172015.1 Bacillus sp. GMa5/1
AGCAAACTAAACTGATAAGATAGAGATATCAACAGGAGGTGATAATATGAATTGGGTAATCATTGCAGCAGTTATTATGAGTCTTAATCAACTATCTGGGTTAATTAAAAATATCTCAGATGTGTACTTCAAAGTTAAAGAAGAAGTACAAAAGAGTCGCAACCGCCAAGACGACTCAGAGTAAGAGAAGGGAGAGGGAAACCTCTCCTATTTTTTTATAATTTATAACGCATTTATAGTAAGTAATCTTTTAAAAGATATTGCGTT
>NZ_JBNLYC010000455.1:0-266 GCF_050172015.1 Bacillus sp. GMa5/1
ACATGTCTTGCGGAAGTAGTTCAGTGGTAGAATACAACCTTGCCAAGGTTGGGGTCGCGGGTTCGAATCCCGTCTTCCGCTCCAATTTTCAATATGACATGCCGGGGTGGCGGAACAGGCAGACGCACAGGACTTAAAATCCTGCGGTGGGTGACCACCGTGCGGGTTCGACCCCCGCCCTCGGCACCATATGCGCCCGTAGCTCAATTGGATAGAGCGTTTGACTACGGATCAAGAGGTTAGGGGTTCGACTCCTCTCGGGCGCG
>NZ_JBNLYC010000456.1:0-263 GCF_050172015.1 Bacillus sp. GMa5/1
GAAGGATTTCCGTTTGCAGGAAGATTAGTAACTGTATCAAATACAGAAAAAGGACTATTTATTCCAGTCCCTTTTGATATGTTAAGGGATGCAGGAATAACTGAAGGTTCACAGGTAGAGGTATGGGGCTTAATTGATGGTACGGTTTCGATGCGAATTGCAACTAAATGTCAATTTTGTGGACGCGGTGCGAGATTATATGACTTAGATATGGGTCCAGTAAAAAGACAAATTTGTGCAGAGGATTACTATAAGTTAACAGG
>NZ_JBNLYC010000457.1:0-258 GCF_050172015.1 Bacillus sp. GMa5/1
GCCATTGATTCGCATTGCATTAATCATACCTTCCATGCCTGTTTCAACGATGGAATTTTCTACAGCTGGCGAACCATGAATCTCCCAGAATGGACTGTACTGAATGTTAAAGAATTGTGCGTTTTGATATCCTTTTGTGATATGTGCGAAACAATGATCTACAATTAAATTTTTTCTCGGAATAACTGAGAACTTCTGCCCATTGTCATCTTCATACAAGAAATCAGCCATTTTAGCTGTAATCCCATTTTTATCAAT
>NZ_JBNLYC010000458.1:0-244 GCF_050172015.1 Bacillus sp. GMa5/1
GAGTTAATAAGAATACTAAATACAATATTATTATGAGAGCACATAGAAGACTATGTATAGCTACCCTATCACCCCATTGTATAGCGGGCTATGTATATCAGGGTATTGTATATAGGTAGTTACCTATTGGTAATATAGTGCGGGCTATTGGTCAAATGATATGGTGGTTTGGTACGCATAAATATAGCCACTATATAGCCCCCTGTTTTATATAGTAATGCCTTCGTGGGCTAACCACAATATA
>NZ_JBNLYC010000459.1:0-237 GCF_050172015.1 Bacillus sp. GMa5/1
TAACTTCTGCTATATAGCAGTTGTTTTTTATTGGACATTATGGTACAATAACATTTGTCTTTGAAAAGAAGATAATTATTTCGATGGGCTATAGCCAAGCGGTAAGGCAACGGACTTTGACTCCGTCATGCGCTGGTTCGAATCCAGCTAGCCCAGCCATTTACGAGCCATTAGCTCAGTTGGTAGAGCATCTGACTTTTAATCAGAGGGTCGAAGGTTCGAGTCCTTCATGGCTCA